>JAOUFP010000316.1 GCA_029858145.1 Nitrospirota bacterium
GCTCGTTCCTGAGGGATATGACGTAAGGCTTGCGAAGAACGGCGTTGAAGGGCTTCGGATGGCATCCGAAGAAAGATTCGACCTTGTTCTTACCGATCTGAAAATGCCTGACATGGACGGCATCGAGGTACTCAGAATCATCAAGGAAAAATGGCCTGAAACAGTGGTCATCATAGTCACAGGGTACCAGACAGTCGATACCGCGGTAAAGGCGATCAAGCTCGGTGCGAACAACTATATCGAAAAGCCGTTCACTCCCGATGCGCTTCTCTCTGCTGTCACAGAAGCCCTGACCGGCAAATAACAACGAAAGGCCTTCCGGTCTTTCACGTCGCGCAGTATGCAGGACGGACGCTGCAGAGCAAAGGACTATCATGGACAAAGGCAGAATACTCATCATAGACGACGAGGAAATTGTCAGAGCAAGCTGCAGTCGTCTCCTTTCGCCGGAAGGGTATTCGGTCAAAACAGCACATAACGGAAAGAACGGCCTCACCCTCCTCGAAAGCCACGCCTTTGACCTTGTTCTTACGGATCTGCAGATGCCTGACATGAACGGCATCGACGTGCTCAGGAAGATCAAGGAAACATGGCCGGACACCGAGGTGATCATCATGACGGGATACGGCACGGTAAAGACAGCGGTGCGGGCGATGAAGATCGGGGTCTTCGATTACATTGAAAAACCCTTTACCCCCGGTGACCTGCTCCCCCTCGTCTCAAAGGCGCTTGAAAGAAAAAAGCTTTCGGCCGAACATATCGATTTAAGAGAAGTCATCCCTTCCCATTATGAACTCGGCAACATAGTGGGCATATCACAGCCGATGCAGAAGGTCTTCCACCTTATCGCGAAGGTGGCAAATACCGGAAGCACCGTCCTGGTGACCGGCGAAAGCGGTACGGGGAAGGAACTGATCGCCAAGGCGATCCACTACAACAGCTCACGAAAAGAGCAGCCCTTCGTCGTCGTTGACTGCATGACGATCCCCGAGCCCCTTATCGAGTCGGAACTCTTCGGACATGCAAAGGGCGCCTTTACCGGTGCGATCGAGAAGAAAAAAGGGCTTCTTGAAATGGCAAACGGCGGCACCATCTTTTTCGACGAGATAGGAAATCTCGTGGTCTCAACCCAGGCGAAACTGCTCAGGGTCCTCCAGGAGAGAGAGTTTCGCCCCATAGGCGCAAGGAAGCATGTGCATATCGACGTCAGGTTCATCTCCGCGACGAACAGGGACCTCAGGGCGATGACAAAGGAAGGGTCCTTCCGGGAGGACTTCTTCTACCGGCTCAATATCTTCCCGATACATCTGACCCCGTTACGGGAGAGAAAAGAGGACATTCCCCATCTCTCCTACCATTTCCTGCAGAAATACAACAGGGAGCTGAGCAGGAAAGTCTCCCACATATCAGCAGACGCGATGAAGATGCTCGTCTGTCATGACTGGCCCGGCAACATCAGACAACTGGAGAATATCCTGCAGCGATCGGTTATCCTCTGCCAGGGCAGGACGCTGCGGCCGGAGCACCTCGCGTCGATCGAGATATCGTCACAGGATGATGTCCCCCGTACTGTAGTGGAGCTGAAAGAAAAGAAGAAAAATCTGAGACTCAAGTCGGTAGAGGAGATCGAAAAGACATTCCTCACCGAGGCACTCAGAAGAAACAGGGGAAATATATCGCACGCAGCATCCGAGGTGGGAATGCAAAGGACAAATTTTCATGCGCTGCTCAAAAAGTATAATATATCAAAAAGCATTGCGCGGCAGCCTTGAAATTCCCTGCGGATCTGACACTCAGGGGAATGCCGGTGTATAAAAATAATATACACCCCCTTCCCTTTGTCCGGAGACGCTTTGCGCGTAAAAGCGCCATGAATAGAGTACAATGTGTATGAGGCTTTTATACATCCGGAATATTTACGGCAATGCCGGAACATCAGGCACAGCCCTTTTCCCTTGTTTTTAAAGGATATTTTAGCAAGGCATTTTTTTTGCATATGAACATTCTCAGATGAATATGCGTGGTTTCAAGAATACATAACCGGGAGGGCATTTATGGAAAAGAAGGGCAAAATACTGGTCCTTGATGACGATCCAGTCGTAACACTCAGCTGCAAGAGGATTCTCGGCGCTGAGGGCTTTAACATAATCACCACTGACAAGGGTGAAGACGCGATAAAGAAGATCTCGAACGAAGAGTTTGACCTCCTGATATCCGACGTGAGGCTGCCGGACACCAACGGCATCAGCGTTCTTCGTGAAACGAAGATCATACAGCCGAAGCTGGACGTCGTGATCATCACCGGCTACCCTACCCTCGAGGACGCGAAGGAGTCGGTGAAACTCGGCGCCTTCGAATTCATAGAAAAGCCCTTCACGCCTGATTTCATGCTGAATGTCGCCAACAAAGTCTTTGACAACAGGGGATGGATATTGCGGAAGGCCTATATCGACGAATTCAGAAACGATATCGTCTCTTTCAGGGACAGCGCCAACCCGGTCATCTTTTACAAGGAAGGCACCTGGGCAAGGCCCTTGAAGGAAGGTCTCTGGGAGATCGGCTGTGACATCCGCTACTGGCTGCTGAGCGGACAGCTGATGTATATCGATCTGCCGGAGAACCTCAAGGAAGTTGCCGCCGGTGAGAGTTTCGCAAAAATTCTCTCGGGCGGAGGTCAGACCGATGATCTCGTCTCGCCGATGTCCGGAAGGGTTGTTGCGCTCAACCACCAGGCCAATACCGCGATGAGCGCGCTGGTGCGGGACAACCTGAGTGAGGGCTGGCTGCTGTGGCTTGCACGAATACAACCCATGAACATTGGTTAATCATAATTACAGGAGGACTTTTATGTCAGGAGAACCCAAAATCTTGGTCGTTGATGACGAGATCGTCGTAATAAAAAGCGCGCAGAGGGTCCTGGGAAGCGAAGGATATGACGTCGAAGGCGCTCTCGGCGGCAGGGAGGCGATACTCAAGCTGGAACAGGGCAATTATGACCTTGTCTTTACCGACCTGAAGATGCCGGAAGTCGACGGCATTACCCTCATCCGCTGGATAAAAAAATCGAAGCCATCCACAGGCATCCTCATCATCACCGGCTACCCGTCCCAGGACACCATCAAGGAAGCGCTGGACCTCGGGATCATAGATTACGTACCGAAACCCTTCACCCCTTCGGTGCTGCTTGACGTCACCAAAAGGGCCGTCGCATGGGTAGAGGGGAAAAAACCCGAGGAGAAAAAAGTCTCCGAGGAATTCCCCCCGGCTATGGCAGCGGAGCTCGACAGGGTAATAGAACAGTATAAAAGCAGGCCGGGCAGCCTTATCCCGGTGCTGCAGCGCGCGCAGGAGATCGTCGGTTACCTCCCGCCGGTCGTCCAGAAAAGGATATCAAAGGGCCTGAATATGCCGGATGCGGAAGTGCACAGCGTTGTCTCTTTCTATTCCTTCTTCACCATGAAACCGAGAGGCGACCATAACATCAGGGTGTGCATAGGCACCGCGTGCTACGTAAAAGGTATAGATAAAGTCGTACACAAGATAAAGGAAAACCTGAAAATAGATATCGGTGAGACAACGGAAAGCAGAAAGTTCTCCCTTGAAGGCGTCAGGTGCCTCGGGGCCTGCGGCCTCGCCCCCGTCATGATGATAGACCAGGAAACCTATGGGGCGTTGACCGCTTCAAAGGCACTGTCCGTCATCCGGGAGTACGACCCCACGGTTGGGGAGGCTGCTTCGGCACAGGAAGAAGAATTGGCAGAGAAGGAGGGCTAACAACATGGCACGATTAAAGATAGAGGATCTTCAGAAGATCAAGGAAAAACATCAGGCTGACTTCACACTCCGGGAAGGCGGAAACCGCGCGAAGGTGACCGTTCACATGGGAACATGCGGCATAGCGGCAGGGGCAAGAACCGTTATGACAGCG
>JAOUFP010000317.1 GCA_029858145.1 Nitrospirota bacterium
AGTCCACCCTGCCGCTGTACCCCTGCTGCCTCGTCCTCCCATGGATGAAAAGCCCCTTTATTCCGGCATCCTGTGCGTAGAGCGCCACTTCCCTGGCATTAACAGTCTTTTCATCCCACCCCGCCCTGATCTTTACGGTCACAGGGGCATCGGAATGATCGACAATCCCCTTCAAAAGCCTGCCGAGCTTTCGTGGCTCTTTCATCATGCCCGACCCCTCTCCTTTGGACGTCACCTTTGTTACAGGGCAGGCCGCGTTAAAGTCTATAATTTCGTACTTATAATTCCGGATAATATCGAGCGCCCTGATGATGAACTCCAAATCCGTACCGAGGAGCTGTATGCCCAGGGGCCTGTCTCCGTCATGCGTTGCAATCATCTTCTCTGTCTTTCTGTTCTCATAGACAAGCGCCTTGGCGCTGATCATCTCTATAAAGGCAAGTTCACAGCCGTACCTGCGGCAGATCATGCGAAACGGCAGGTCGGTGATTCCGGCCATGGGAGCAAGGATAAAGGGGTATTTAAGGTTCAATGCGCCGATTTTCAGCACGGGATATTTTATATGGAATACAGGGAAGGGTCAAACTTCAGAGAAGACTTACAAATAAACAAGGGGAATTGAAAAGTTCTGTAAGGAGTTCCCCTTCGAAAATTTCAGGTCTGCGGCCGGGTCAGTGCTTTTAGAATTTGGGACTGTCTGAGCGCAGCGAGTTTCCCAAATTGGAAGTCCCTGCGGGTCTTCGATGCATTGAAATATATTCTTATACCTCGCTCACTCAGTCGTTCGCTGTCCATCAAGCGCAGACGACAGAGCAGACCGTTAAGGAATTTTCGTTGGGGTGCCCTTCTTTGGGCTACCTTTCCTGGGCAGCAAGAAAGGTAACCGGGGTTGGGACAAAGCCCCATATAGGAAAACCTTATGAAACCGTTATTATGTGCTTTCCGTCGCCATCAGCGCCTGGACCGGCTTCAGGCCGTAGGGGCTGCCCTGCTCTATCGCCGTAAGGACCGTCCCTCCGCCGGTAAAGAAATAATAATTCGCGTTGTCCATCACCGAAAGATACAAGCCGGGGCAGAGGCTCTTGAACTCCTGGAGCGTATCGCCGCCGCCGTACATCTTCATGCCGGTGCTGTTGCGGTCTATCGTGTGATCAAGCGCCTGCGATCCCAGGGAAAAATGCGGGGTGTAGCCCATCACCGCATTCACGAATATGGTCTTCGCGGTGCCGATGGCATCTGCCACCTGCTCGTCTTCAAACGACTTCGGATCGATATCGAGGATATAGTTATATGACTTGCCCGGACTAAACCCCCTGGTCGAAATGGTCCTGTATTTACCTTCGATACGTTCATCGAGGATATCCGATTCAACGATGTAAGGGAGTTCCACTATCTTGTTCTGAGTCCGGTCCTTCTCAACAAGCTCTCTTGCCAGTTTTATGTCATCATCCAGAACACCTTTTATCTTAATGTCATACTTCGCGCAGAGGAAGGTGTTGTAGATGACCCCGCCGAGGATAAGGCGGTCGACCTTTTCATATATCGCGTAGAGGGGTTTTATCTTCGTATCATACTTTGCTCCTGCCACCACCGCGACAAAAGGTCTCTCAGGGTTCAACACCCTGCTGAGGTTAATGATCTCCTGCTGCAGAAGAAAACCGGCATAAGACGGCAGATGCTTCGTGATATCATAGGTAGATGCGTGGGCCTGCCATGAACCAAAGGCGTCATTAACGTAAATGTCGGCCAGTCCTGCCAGCTGCAGCGCGAAACTCTCCCTGATCTTCCCCTTGCCTTCCTCTCCCTGGAACCATCTGGTATTCGGCAGATATATGCCCCCTATCCTCCTCTCCCTCAGTTCCCTGATAGCGAGATTAATCGAGGTATCTATCCCCGCAATGCCCTTTTCAGGTTCAACAGGAAAAGAAGGGACATGGATTTTCGAGTGAAGTTTCTGTTCAAGATACTGGATGATCGGTTCTACCGACTCATCGTTCCTGCAATCTATTTTCCCCGTCTTCTTGTCTTTGGGCCTGCCGACATGGGTCATCATGATCGGTCTGCCGCCGCGTTCGACGATATGGAAGAGTGTTCCTATCGTACGGTCAATCCGGAACGGGTCGCGTATCTCTCCTCCCTTAACGACATTGTGATCGAACCTGACAAGGACGATCTTGCCGTTGAGGTCGGCGTTCTGTATCAATGACAGATCAGGATGCAATTCATTAGTCTGCATGGAAAACCTCCGTTTGGGGTTAATAACCAAAGTTTAACTTCAGCGCTGTCCAATGTCAAACGGTGCGGGGCAGACAGCGCCCTTTTGCATTGGGGCTCGCCTGACGGGCTCTCGAAGGAAATATGAACTTTAAGACAGAAAAGATGCATGAATATAATGCGGAAGCGGTTCAGCATGAACAGGAAGTGATGAAAAAAGCCGCTGTGACAACACGGGAGGTCACCAGTTGAGACGGGAATCCTCGGCTCAAATTTTGCAGGAAAGAAAAAGACCTTGACAAATGGAATTTCACGGGACAAAAATAGAACTCAACAAACGACTGCTTGGAGGATATTCCCGGACGGCATTTCAGACAATGCTGCGGGAGATTCAGCAATAAGATGCCCATCGTAAAGGAAAGTTTGTTTTGAAATTCCTGTCCGAATACAAGCGCAGTTGCCAGCAAGTTTTATCATTATTTTACCGGGAGGATGGCGAACAGGCGAACCATGGACATTTGTATCAGTAAAGAGGGTGAAAGAAACTGTCCTATAAGCAGAATCCCCTGTCCCGGGGAGTGCATATATTCTGATATTCTTAAGAATATAAATGTAGGCATTATTGTTTTTGATACCACGCAGAACACCATCATTTTTCAGAATGAGGCATGTATCGAGCTTTTTCAAAATGCCATACTGCCAGGAGATTACCAGGCTCTCGGCAAAATGCTTTTGACCGGCGAATCCCACATAGCCAACGAGCCCAAAATCCTTTTTTTCGACGGCAAATATCTGGGCTACACCGTGTACCACATTATCAAGGGCTATGCCTGGGTTTTTATCCGTGACATCAGCGAAAAGATAAAGTCTGAAGCAAAGATCAAAAGTGCCCATCGTATGACCCGCGCCATTCTGGAAAGTTCGCCGTATGGGATATTTGTAGTGAATAATGAATTCACGATTGATTATATGAACCCCACCATGCTGAGGATGAGTTCCGAAGAAGATGAAGTGGTCACAGGTTCCAGCATCCATGATATTTCCGATTACAGGAATGCGGGGATTACGGACAGGATTGAGGAAACAATAACATCTGTCAGTAATTTCTTCCTGGGCCCGGTTGAATTTACTTCTCCCGCTGACGGGGGAACCGCCTTCCGGAACTTTTTAGGTTTCCCGCTGGTGGATGATTCCAGCATTAAGGCGCTTGTTTTCGTCGAAGACGTAACCGAGCGCATGAGGATCGAGGCACAGAATGCCCTTCTCGCGGCGTCGGTCGAATCAGCGGAAGAAGCTTTTTTTATTACTGATGCCGAGGGGACCATCCAATATGTCAACCCTGCCTTCGAGCGCATCACAGGATATCACAAGGGAGATGTGCTCAGCCGGAAACCCAGCATTTTAAAGAGCGGCAGGCACGATGAAGCCTTCTACAGGTCTCTCTGGGAAAAACTCAACCGGGGAGAAGTCTGGCATGGGATCTTTATCAATAAGAAAAAAGACGGCACCCTCTATGAGGCGGAAACCACCATCTTCCCGGTGAAAAGCAGTTCAGGAAAGATTCTGAACTTTGTAGCCTCCAAGAGGGATGTGACAGAAAAAAACAGGCTTGAGGCCATAGCTGAAGCGGTCAATACCATGAATAATATCGGGTACATATTTACCGGTATCAGGCATGAAATCGGCAATCCCATAAACTCG
>JAOUFP010000318.1 GCA_029858145.1 Nitrospirota bacterium
GCATCCTTGTGAAGAGAAGTCATTATGTCCCAAATTGAACAGGATATCTTAAAAGCAGAACGGTTTGCCCGTCAGAAAAAACTCCTCTACATCTTCGTCTCCCTGAGCATTCTTGCCGGTATGCTGGGAGGTCTTGTCTACTGGACGGTCGCAGATCTTCCGAAAGTCAACTCCATTGAAGAATATATTCCCATTGAATCATCAAAGGTATATTCGAGCGACGGCAGAGTGCTTGCCGAGTTTTACTATGAACGCAGGACGTTCATTCCCCACTACAAGATCCCGGAGCACGTAAAAAAGGCCTTCATCGCTATTGAGGACGTCCGTTTTTACAGCCATCCCGGGGTCGATTTTATCGGGATTCTCCGCGCATTGATTCAGGACATCAAGGCTGGAAGCCTGGTCCAGGGAGGCAGCACCATAACACAGCAGCTCGCCAAAATGCTTTTTTTAAAACCAGAAAAATCCATCGTCAGGAAGATCAAGGAAGCTGTCATCTCGATCCAGATAGAGAAACGCTATACCAAAGACGAGATACTCGGCCTTTACCTTAACCAGACCTTTTTCGGCACCAGGGCCTTCGGCATAGAAGCCGCTGCGCAGACGTATTTCGGGAAGACGGTCGATCACCTCTCGGTCGGCGAGGCCGCACTCCTTGCATCACTGCCCAAGGCGCCTTCCCTGTATTCTCCGTTCAGAAATCCCGGGAAGTCGAAAGAGCGCCGGTCAGTAGTACTGGCATCAATGCTCAGTCACAAGTTCATTACAAAGGACCAGTACAACAGGGCCTTGCGGGAACCCCTCCCGGAGACTCCGCATTACAGGAAATATGAGGCTCCCTATTTTGTAGAACTCCTCAGGCAATATCTCGAGGGGAAATACGGCTCTTCCATTTACACGTCGGGTTACGACATCTATTCAACGATCGATCTCGACTTGCAGCATATCGCGGAAAAGGCCCTTTCCGACGGCATCAGGAGTATAGAAAAAAGAGAAAAGAAGGGCGTGCAGGCGGCATTGATAGCCATAGATATCCGCACGGGGAAGATCAAGGCGATGGTAGGAGGATTCGATTTCTGGCAGACCCAGTTTAACCGGGCAACCCAGGCGCTGCGACAGCCCGGCTCCGCGTTCAAACCATTCGTTTACGCGACCGCTGTCGAAGCAGGAATGACTTCGGCAAGTGTTGTTGACGACGCCCCCATATATTTCACGGGATCACGCGCCGGAGATATATGGTCACCACGAAACTATGACGGGGAATATCACGGAGAGGTGACACTTAAAACCGCTCTGTCAAAATCATTGAACGCCGCAACAGTCCGTCTTGCAAGCTGGTTTGGAGTTGATGATGTTATTGAAATGGCACAGAGGCTCGGAATCAAAAGCCCTCTCCAGCCCTATCTGCCGCTCGCTCTGGGTGCCTCAGACGTCACCCTCCTGGAGATGGTTCATGCCTATTCTGCCTTCGCCACAGGCAAGAGCGCTCAGCTCATCTCCTATGACAGAATCGAAAACAGGGACAAAATCGTTCTCGAAGAGATATATCCGAAACAGACGGAAGTGCTGGACGACAATACGTTCAAAGAAATGCAGTTACTCCTCCGGGCGGTCGTCACGGAAGGAACCGCCGCAAAGGCAAACGTGCTTGACCGGCCTGTGTACGGAAAAACCGGCACGACGAATGATTATTCAGACGCGTGGTTTATCGGTTTCGATGATAAACTCGCCGTAGGGGTATGGGTTGGAAGGGACGACCACACACCCATCGGCAACAAGGAAACGGGAGCAAGGGCCGCCCTCCCGATATGGCTGGAATTCATGAAGCAGGCGCGGTAGATGCTCCGCACTTAAAAACCACGGGGGAACTACACTTCCTCCTGAAATCCGCATAAAAAAGCCGGCGCTGTTATAATTCTGTTACACCCCGATCATTTGAAATCTATTTTGTAATAAATGTCGCCGCCCAGTTCTTCTCCAGTCTGCGTCTCGATCTCCCAGTGCTTCGAGAGGCTGTAGCGAAGGAGGAAAAGACCTCCCTCACCGAAAAGTGACCGGCCGTAACTGATGAACAGTTCCGGGGTGAGGTACTTGCCGACGGTAACCATTGAACGCTCCAGTTCTCCTTCTCCGGATTCGACGTCAAGGGTATCGATGCCGAAGGCCTGTTTCATCTTTTCCTGCAGGACCGCTGATTCACCCTGTGAAAGAAGGATGCCGGCCGCCTGAAGCACGGCGGACGAATCTTTCTGTTTTCACCGAGGGGACGGCCGAGAACCACGTACGCAAGGATATCGGTATCCGGCATGGGCGGTTCCGAGTAGAGTTTCACTTCCGGAGACTCGGGCGTTCCGGCAACGGTCACTCCGGCTTTCACGTCGCCGATCGTCCTGAGCGCGAGTATGTCCAGCTCCGGACGCGTAACCGGTCCGCTGAATATGAGACGACCCCGCTGGATATCGAGATTTATCCCGTATCTCCTGTACGCTCCCTTTGTAACCCGTATTAAGCCCTTTCCGGACATTTCATCAGGGTCTTTCGCTGAAATATATACGTCTCCTCCAAGCTGGGCATCAATGCCCTCTGCTTTTACAAAAACTTTTTTCCCGAGCACCACGTGAACTTGAATATCCAGTGCAAACGGCAGTTTTCTTTCAGGCTTTTTGATGGCGTCAACAATCACTACATCGTCACTGGGTTTCACCAGTGCGGGAGTCTCGCTCTCATATACAAAAAGTTCGGAAATCTCCACTTTTCCTCGCACGGAAAGCTTTTCCGGTGATCCTTCGAATACCAGATCAGGGCTGGTCACAACCTGCAGCTCAGGGAGGTGAACGGTCTGAAAACCCTTTCCTGTGATATTCCCCTTATAATGCCGGAGCTTCCAGTTCTTCATCAGGACAGTTGCTGTACCCTCCACATTCCCTTCTCCGGACTTTGCGGTAAACGTATCTATTACTATATTTTCTCTTTCAAGATGTCCCTTCACAGCAACGTCTCTTATGGTGATGCCGGCAGGGGGGAAAAAGGCGCCAGCATCTTTCAGTTGCACGGAACCGCTGAATTCCGGCTTTATCCAGGTACCGTCGATCCTTGCGATGACCTCCAGTGTGCCATGACTCTCCTGAACAAGTCCGGGGAAAAGCGATGTAAGCAGCCCCTTCTCGCGGACATCTGCATCAACCGAAACATTGATTGCTCCATTCCTGTTGAAAGCAACCGGAAGCCGGGCGGGAACAGGCAGTTCAAAATGTCCCCCGACTTTCCCATATTCATCAAGCGTCAGAGTGATATCTCCCTGCAATGCATTTCTGCTCCAGAACCACGAGACTGCAGCGTCGCGCACATCGGCGGAGAGTTTCCCGTTTTTCATTCGCTGAATAACGGTCCCCCGTGCTATGGAGCTTCTGCCGGAGACTTCGACCGTGCCGCCTGTCATCAACTTTCCCTTGATCTGCCCGGAAAGACTGCCTCTTATTTCGAGCCCGCCGGGAAGCAATGACCGGAGCAGTGCCAGATTGATATCCTCCAGGTGAGCGTCCAAAGTGCCCTGCTCGGGTAATGCGAACTGCCGGGACAGCGGAGAAACAAACTGTCCCTTTATTGAACCGCCATTGGTCATCTCCAGATTCAGACCGGTGACAATCTTATTGCCGCTCATGTCAAAATTGAGTGAAGTCTCTTTCACACTGACCTGATGTCCATCCAATGCAAGAGTCCCCTGAGCATGTACCTTCCCTGCCAGAGACAATAACTCGCCCTTCGCCCACTGCGACTTCAGAGCCCCCGAGGCTTCTCCAGTCAGACCGATATTCTCAGGAAGGAACGGATTCAGCATAATCAGATTGAATTCTTTCCAGTTCGCGTCAATCCGGCCCTGCTGGGGAAAACTCAAAACCACGGGCGACGATGAT
>JAOUFP010000319.1 GCA_029858145.1 Nitrospirota bacterium
GTTCTCAGGAGCGCCCGCGACCCCGGGGATATCGGCTGGAAAAATTATGGTGCCGGCCTTGTCGTTGACACCACGGGCCAGTTCCTTGATCCCACGCTTTCAGCGGATGCGCCGAAAGGCGCGCTCAGGGGGCACCTTGCGGCAGGCGCGGAGAGGGTAATCGCCTCCGCGCCGTTCAAAATAAAGGACAAGACTAAGGCGATGCCTGATGACGCGGTCACCTGTGTCATGGGCATCAATGAACACGATTTTGATCCGGCGCGCCACAGGATAATCTCCGGCGCTTCCTGCACCACAACCTGCCTGGCGCATATGATGAAGCCCCTTCTGGACGTCATAGGCGCAAAGAGGATTCTTACAGCCTCAATGGCTACGGTTCATGCCGCTACAGGTTCGCAGCAGGTCCTCGACAGGATGGCCAAACCAGGGGCGACCGACCTCAGGAAAGACAGGAGCATATTGAATAACATAATACTCACCTCGACGGGCGCTGCGAATACACTCGCGCTCGTCCTCCCGCAAATGAGGCAGATCGGCTTCATAGCAGAATCAGTGCGTGTTCCGATTACGACCGGATCGCTGATTATTCTCGTGGTGAATATACAGGAGGATGAGTCGGGGGCAGCGGTCAACAGGAAGGTAATCAATGATATATACAGGCAGGCTGCGGCGTCGCCGCACGGATATCTTGCTTATACGGATGAACAGAACGTCTCGGGGGATATCATCGGCATGCCGAAGGCCGCGGCCATAATCGAGGGGCATGAGACGCACACCCGCACCGCGGAAGTGACCGTGGACATCGAGAGACTCACCGGGATAAAGAAGGAATTTCTGGAGGAGTTAAAAAATACGGAGATCGGAATACCCCTGACACAGGCGGTCATTTACGGATGGTATGACAATGAAATGGGCAATTACGTTCATATGCTCGGAGAACTTACCGGGTATATAGCCGGATCATAGACGGGTATCATCATCCTGCAGGCGGGAAGGACTTCACCCGCCTGCAGGGACAGCATTAACTGTTACTTCTGCATTTTCCTGATGACCTCGCCCAATTTCCGGATTTCTTCCCCGTACATGGCCCAGTTTCCCTCTCTCTGGGCTTTCATGGCGCGGTCAAAGTGCTCCCTGGCGGCTGAAGCGAGACCTGTTTCCTCCCTCACCGCGGGAGGTCTGACAGCCGCGGCAGACACCGCCCCTTCCGAAACCCTGACATCTCCGAAGATTCTCGAAAGCGCCGCGTCGAGTGTCTCCTCCATGGCGATGCGGTTTTCGTAGGCGACGATGACTCTCTTCAACTCGGGTATTTTGCCCGTCTCCGCCCTGAGGTACAGCGGCTGGACATAGATAAGGGAATTCTCGATGGGTATTACCAGCAGAGTCCCCTGTATCACCTGGGAGCCGCGCTGGTCCCAGAGAGATATCTGTCTGGATATCTCGGTGTCCTGATTGATCCTGGCAACGATCTGCTTGGGACCGTATACGAGCCTGTCCTTTGGAAAGCGGTAGACAAGGAGATTCCCGTAATATTCACCGTCACTGCGGGCGACCATCCAGGCCGACAGGTTGTCCTTTTTCTTCGGATTAAAGGGAAGCATGAGGATGAACTCCTCTTTTTTCTCTCCCGGCAGTTTCATGATCGTGTAATAGGATTCCATGGGCCTGGCGTTCAGATCCGCTCCCATGACCGGAATCTCCCACTGGTCTTCCTTGTTATAAAAGATCTGCAGGTCTTCCATGTGATACGTTGAATACACCATGGTCTGGATATCGAAGATATCCAGGGGATACCGGATATGGCTTTTCAGGTCAGCCGGCATCTCCGAGAGCGGCTGGAGCGTTCCAGGGAACGTTTTCTCTATCGTCCTGACTATGGGGTCTTCCCTGTCCGCGATGTAAAACTTCATGCTCCCGTCATAAGCGTTGATCGTTACTTTCACCGCGTTCCTCATGTAATTGATCCGGTTGCCGATCGGCTGTGAATAGGGGAATCTGCCGCTTACGGTATACGCGTCGTATATCCAGAAAAGCTGACCGTCGTCGGATATGACCATGTAGGGGTCGCTGTCGAACATCAGGAACGGCATTACCTTGTTTACTCTTTCAAGGATGTTCCTGTGAAACAGGATTCTGCTTTCGGGAGTTATATCATTCGAGAGAAAAAGCTTCAGCGAGCCGAAATAGGCGGAAAAGGCGATTTTCTTGAAAAAGGAATCTATCGCGACGCCGCTTTTCGCCGCGTATTCCGTAAAAACATTCTGTTCGCCCGAGGGATAATCAAACTCCTTCGACTTGGTGTTCACGATGACGTACCTGCTTGACAATTTACCGTAATAGATTTCCGGCCTGCTGACTTTTATGTTGTCCGCAGCCGAAACAGGGGGAATATCCTTGATGATCAATACCGGCAGGCCTTCCGGCGTGACCTGATTCACCGGTCCGAGCGTCAGGCCGTACCCGTGGGTAAAGGTCAGCGTTTCGTTTATCCAGTTACGCGTGGGAATGCTTTCCGTAGAGAGTTCTCGCGGTGAAAGCATCGTCTGACGGTACTCTCCGTTGATCATGTACCGGTCATTGGCGACCGTCTCGAATTCGTAGTAGGTGCGTATCTCCTGGATCTGGCTGAAGGTATCCAGCAGCGGCCTGTGGTCCCAGAGGCGTATGTTCTTTATGGTTGCACTGTTCTTTGTGATGTCATCCCTTTCGAGGGTGGTGCTGCCGGATATGTTCCTCTCTTCGACTCCGTCGATGCCGAAGCCTTTCCTTGTGGCGGCGATGTTATGTTTGATATAGGCCGTTTCTTTTACGAGTTCATTCGGCGCCACCACGAATTTCTGCAGGATTGCGGGATAAACCGAACTGCCGACGAACGATACCAGCAGATAGAGCACGATGGTCCCGATAAAAATCAGGCTGCGCTTCAGGAAGATGTTGGCCATGAGAAGAAACGCCGAAGCGAGCGCGACAACGATCTGCGCCTTCAGAAACGGGATGACCGCATGGACGTCCGTGTAGGTCGCACCTGCCACGTGTCCGTGCGCCGAGTGCAGGAGGGTATGCATCCCGATGTATGCCTTTGCCGCCAACACAAGGAAAAAAAGGGCTGTCATGACAGAGAGATGTGCTGAAGCGGCACGCTCCGTGACGATGCCTTTCGGGGTGAGGAGCACGGCGCCTTTGAGTATGTAATTGAGGGATGAAACAACAAAAGATACCCCTAAAATGAAGAGCAGCACGGTAACAATGACTTCATAGACAGGGAGGGTAAAGAGGTAAAAAGAAACGTCTTTTCCAAAGATCGGATCGAAATATCCCGAATCCGCGCCATTCAGAAAATACAGGAATTTCAGCCAGTTGCCGTTTAGGATCATTCCCGTGAAGACGCCGACTCCGGCCGGCACAATAATTTTCAGCCGGTCGAAAAGCCTCAGAATATCAAACTGCGGAATTGTCTGACCATACGAAGTTATAACAGGCGTTCTGCCTTTTGTGGCCTTCATGGCAAACCCGATGTTCAGATAGGAAATAACAAAGCCCGCGAGTATTCCCGTGAGTGCGGTTATTGCCTGGGCATTTAATTTCGCGGTATATATTGTTTCGAAGCCGACGTCTTTAAACCAGAGCCAGTCGACATACAATGAAATGAACTGCGGAAGAAAAAATACGGCGATGAACAGTGCGAGAAAAATGAACAGTATACTCCCGGTTACCTTTTTTGGCATGTACCCCCCTCAGCGATGTTTTCATAATGTAGGTACATATTAGCACGTATGCGACTCTTATCCAAGGAAATACGCCCCGTGTGTAGAGAACACATAAACTGTCCGTAACTGTAGCACATAAACTGTCCGGTTATGATTGGATGGCAAGGGGGGCCATTCATGAAGAGGACGGAGATACTACAGGA
>JAOUFP010000321.1 GCA_029858145.1 Nitrospirota bacterium
AAACAACCCTGTGGATCTTACCGCTCAGGTGAACGACGCGGATTATGCAACGGCGCTTTGTGAACTGAAGGACGATTACGACGGGTTTCTGATCATCGCTTTGCCGAATGTCATGGGAATAACAGAAGGCTTAGGCGGGAAATTGAGCACCGCGAAATCATCTCTCAATAAACCGCTTGTGAGTTACATTGCGGAGGGCGGAATATCAGGGAGATTGACCCGCCTTATCGAAAAAGCCCGCATCCCTGTCTATGCTTCACCCGAGAGGGCGGTGCGGGGTCTGAAGGCGCTTCTGGGCTGAGCGTTTAATATATTTGGTTCATTCGTAAAAAATTGGAAACTATTATAAAGAGACACAACCCGGATTCCCGCCTTCGCGAGAATGAGAAAAAACAAACCACTTGATGTTGTCATCCTCCGGCCGGGAGGGACGGGGGGCAGAGGGTTTTCACCATAAATACGAAAGATCTGTATATTTTCGCTCTGCTCCATTTTTGAACAGGTGTTTTTTATGAATAGAATCCCATGAAATAATCCGAAAAATACGGCTGTCAGCATAAGAAGGGTTTTTCTGCGCACTTGCCTGTAGTTTGACGGGCTCTTTTACATCTCCCGGAGCAGGCAAGAGGCAGCAGCGGGATGACATTATGAGTATCATGCGGTAAGATGAAAAATAGCATGCAGGACAGGGACTGATTCAGATCTCTGCAGTATTATTCCTCACAGAAAGCGCTGCGTAGTGTCGGAGAAGCAACAATGAAACGCTTATTGGGCATAATAGTTCTATTGGCCGCGGCAATAGCAAGTGCCGGCAGCAGCCCTATGGATTTCCCAAGGCTGTTTGTCTGCACGTTTACCGCGAATTCCTGGTCCGCCCTGGTGAATTACGGACCCAACGACCTTGCCAGGGACTATTCTAATGTTGTCTGGAGGTCCCTGAAAGACGCCAATCTGAATCACCCGCTTTCTGAAGGGCAATGGTGGACTGTTGATGACAAAAACATCAATAAAGACTGGTTTACTCCGGTCAAAGGGTGGGAGGAGATGTTTTACACTTCCGGGGCGTCCATAACTGCTGTGGCATATTGGAATTCTCCGACGTCCCCGGACCACTGGGCAGAGGAAGAGACCGACGCTCAGGGCCTGGGTCCTGCTGTCCGGATGAGCACTAATGCCGACACAATGTATAAGACGCAGGTGGGGTGCAAGGGAAATCCGGGAGAGATGATCTGTTACATAAGCCTTTTCCGAAGGGTAGACGGTTCTGACACCTTGCTGAAAAGCTGGCTGGCAGGGCAGGAACCGGTGGCACTGCCTCAGGCTACAAAGCTGGCGGTGAGGGGAAATCCGCCGGTTCTTTCTGTTGCGGTCAGGAAAGGCCGGAGCGGGGAGGGAGCCGGATATGATCCCTTTGAAAGACAGCTGGATGCTTTTCCATGGATCGAACTTGGTTCATACACCGACAACAGCCCCAACGCTCTGCTGACAGGCAGGCCTGGGTTATGGAACCCCATTTCACCGCTGGCTGACGGCACGTCCCACTGGAGTTATTCTGACTTTGGCCGGGAAAAAATAGGTTTGGAGGAGCGGCCATCGCCGGACAGGGAGGGGTCTGTGAACATCTTAAAAGCTGAATGAAAAAAGTAGTTTCATATCAGTATGTTCAGCCGAAGTCATCTGGAGATGATTGCGGCTGCGATATCACGACTGAGGCTTTCGAGCGCCCTGCTCATCGCGTCGACTAAATCCTCATACTCCTGACCGCCTGTCTGCTCGGTTATGTTCGATTCGCCGAGGAAGATTGCTTTCCTCCCGTTTTCCCCGAAAAGGGTCCATTGCGCCCTTAACAGAACAGTGCCGCCGGGTGAGCCGTCAAATCCCGTCAGTTGAACTCCGATACGATATTTTACCGGGAGCAAGGCCTGTTCAGCGGGTACCCAGCGGAGAACAGTCAAAGGCTCCCTTGCCAGGAGGACCGACAGGTTTTCGACGAGCACCCGTGTGACATCGGCGTTAAAGGACCCTGCCCACCTGTTGAATTCAGAGAGCTTCAGTTCATTCTTTCCGGAGCGGGTCACGATCTGCGGCCGGTCAAGATATTCAGGGACAGCCACCGGTACGACTGCGATGACGTGTTTTTTTTCTGCGGAAGTAGCCGGGGGAAGCGTTGCAGGAACTGCAAGTGAATTAAGGGTATAAAACCTCGATGGGGCAGAAGTCGCGCAGCCTGCAGAAGCTATCAGTAATATTCCCAGTATGAACGCCGGAATTATCCGGAATGGAACGGTTTTCATTTCACTCTCCTTTCTGGGGGCTTTTCCCTCTTAGTAAAGCTTCGGGGTGCCGCTCAAGATAATCAGCCAGCGCACGGAGGGAACGCGCCAGAGACGAAATTTCCCCGAGCGTCCTGTTCAGCTGATACCCCACGTTCTCATTCTGTGCCGCGACGGTTCCCAGTGCTGAAGCAGCCTTTTCAGTCTGGTTGAATGCAGAGCGTGCCGCTGCCAGGGTTTCCTTTAAACCGGCCGCAACCTCACCCGGTACGCCTTCTCTCAGGACAAGCGTCTTTTCTGCCTGCGCAAAGGCGCTGCGGGCGGCTTCTGAAGTTGTCTTTATGTCTGAGGCGAGCGGTTTCACCTCGCTGTCAATATCTTTCAGGACTGTATCTATTCCCCTGAGCGTCTGATTCAGCTGGGCGAAGCTCCCCTGCAGGTCGGAGGAATTCACGACCCTGTCGAGGCCCGCAAGGACTCTGTTCAGGTTTTCTGTTATTTCTTTGAGCGGCAGATCCTGGACCGACTTCGTAAGTTCCTCCAGACTGGTGGGGACGGTCGGGATTTCCGGATACTCTGTTTCGGTCCCTTCAAACCTGGCCGGCTTGTCAGGATAAAAATCAAGGCCGATAAGCAGCTGCCCGGTGACAAAACTCTGCAGTTCCAGACGTGCCCTTAATCCCCTGTCTATCAGGGCTTTATAAGACCTGGACAGCCTCCGGTCTTTATTCGCGGGAGGGATGAATTTTTTCGGGTCGATTTCAATGTACACGGGAATCCTGACGGAGAGATCGTCAGGATTGAACCGCATCGCTATGTCGGTAACATCTCCTATCTTGACGCCCCGGAACGTTACAGGAGAACCAACCTGGAGCCCTTTCACTGAACCATCAAAAAACATCACAAATTTGGCCCTCGGGCTGAAGAATTTACCGGAACCGAAAATCAGGAGCCCCGCGATGACCAGTGCCAACGCGCCGACAACAAAAGCGCCTATTAGTACCTTATTCGCCTGTTTGCTCATTGTACCTCTCCTTGCCCGTATATATGGTTTATTTCATTACTGGTTTTGTCACACCGCCGGCGAGAAAATTTCTCACCTTCGGATCCGGAGATTCATCACGCAGTTTTTTCGGGTCGCCGGCAGCAATTACTGTTCTTGTCTCCGCATCGAGGAATACCGAGTTGTTTCCAACGGCAAAGATGCTTGCCAGTTCATGGGTGACGAGGACGACCGTTGCTCCAAGGCTGTCCCTGAGTTCCAGGATCAGGTCATCGAGCCGCCGCGCGCTTATCGGGTCGAGACCTGAAGAAGGTTCGTCAAAAAAGAGGATGTCGGGGTCCAGCGCCATGGCCCTTGCAAGCCCGGCGCGCTTCTGCATCCCTCCGCTGAGTTCCGCGGGATAGAAATCTTCAAATCCGGCAAGACCGACGAGCGCCAGTTTGAAAGAAACGACTTCGCGGATCCGGTCGGGGGTCAGTTCCGTAAATTGCTGGAGGGGGACCGCCACATTTTCCTCTAGGGTCATTGAACTCCAGAGAGCCCCGCTCTGGTAAAGAATTCCGATACGCCGCATGATGCGTTCCTGCTGCGCGGGCTCCGCGTCCCAGAAGCTTATGCCGTCATAGAT
>JAOUFP010000320.1 GCA_029858145.1 Nitrospirota bacterium
AGCTATAGTTGTTGATATCGTACACAATCGACGCGCTCTTTGGCCTATATTCAAAATAAAATCCATAGGGATCAGATTTTTCAGCCTCATAGTCGTTGACTCTGGACTTTATATAAAATTTGTAGACCTCTCCTTCGGCAATACCGGGGATAAAGATTTCCCAGATCCCTGAGACGCCGAGGGAGCGCATAGGATGTCTTCTGTTGTCCCAACGGTTAAAATCCCCTATAACGCTTGCGCTGCTCGCGTTCGGTGCCCAAACGCCGAAATGCACACCCTCTACTCCGTTCACCGAGGTAACATGGGCACCCAATTTCTCATATTTGTTGTAATGGCTGCCCTCCCCTATGAGGTACAGATCGAAATCGGTCAGTACCCGTCCAAACGAATAAGGGTCCACTATTTCCGATATCCCCCCACCGGGCATTCTCATTCTTATACGATAGGGAAAGACCGCTTTCCGCTCCTGTCGCAGGAGATAAAATCCCTGTTTATGCACCTTCTCCATTGAATAGAGGCTGTCTGTCTCATCCTCCACAATCCATGCCTCTTCGGCTTCCGGCAGAAAAGCCCTCACCTCGATGATCGTCTCGTATTTATCCTTCTTTAGATGCAGGCCGAGAACGGAAAAGGGATCTCCGCATTTCCCTGCAACTATCTGTCTGATATTTTCCTGAAGACCCATCTCAATTCCTTTCAGCCGTTTACTGGGGATATTCTAATACATATGACGATATCGCCGCTACAGAGAATTAAAGACTCCCTGCGGCAAGACCACAGGGAAATATCGCGCGCTGTCGATTTATCAATGCGCAAACAGTCCTCAAAGCAAAGCATACAAAAATACTGTCCACCTCTCGAGAATTTTCTGAAAAAAATTTTTTTGACGTGAGAAAGAGCAACCGGACACCGGCAGCTCTGTAAAGCAACAGCTCGTCTTCCGTTCAGCCGGACATCTGGCAGCCTGATTATTCAAGAAAGACAGGAAAAACCGGGAAAAAGTATCGAAGCCTCTTTATATCCCGAAAAAACTACTGTTTTTTTATGCCTTCGCGGGCTATGGCGATCTTTCCGGTTCTCACAAATTCCTTGATGCCCATCGGTCTCAAGAGCTCTACAATGGCCGCGATCTTCTTCTCATCTCCCGTGATCTCTATGGTATAGGTTTTCGGGCTCGAATCAACCACCCGTCCGCGGAATATCTCGGTAAGCCTCAGCGCCTCTGCCTTGTCTTCAGGCCGCGGGGCAATCTTTATCAGGACCATCTCCCGTTCCACATGGTCGAGTTCGGTCATATCCACTACCTTAATGACGTCGACCAGCTTATTCAACTGCTTGTTTATCTGCTCGATGATCCAGTCGTCACCGCTGGTGACGATCGTCATCACCGAAATATTAGGATCTATCGTCTCGCCGACAGAAAGACTTTCGATATTATAGCCCCTTCCGCTGAACAGACCTGAAATCCTGGAAAGCACGCCGAATTTATTTTCAACAAGTACTGATATTGTATGTCTCATAGCTCTCCTTTAAATTATCCTTGAACTGAAGATTCCCTGCGGCAAAACCGCAGGGAATCTCGCTACAAGGAATATTTTTTTATTGTATTCGCTCGCTAATTCCGCAGCAAGACCACGGGGAATATCGTTCGCTCTCCATTTACTTGACCGCCTTGAGTTTCTTTTCTGTTTTTTTCTTCTCTTCCAGGAAAAGCATCTCATCGATCGCCGCGCCTGCGGGCACCATGGGGTATACCTTTTCCTGCCAGTCGATGACAAAGTCCATAAATACCGGCCTTTTTATACTGAAGGCCTCCTTCAAAACAGGCTCGACCTCTGAAGGTTTTGTCGCCCGTAAGCCGACCGCGCCATAGGCCTCCGCGATCTTTACAAAGTCAACACTCGCATCAAGCCTGGTATGCGCATATCTCTCCTGGAAGAAAAGCTCCTGCCATTGCCTGACCATTCCCAAAAATCCGTTGTTCAGTATCGCGACCTTCACCGGAAGTTTGTTTATTACCGCGGTGGCAAGCTCCTGTATGTTCATCTGTATACTGCCGTCGCCTGCTACATCTATAACAAGTCTGTTCGGAAAAGCCAGCTGGGCGCCTATCGCGGCGGGAAATCCATATCCCATAGTGCCGAGACCGCCTGAGGAGAGCCACGTCCTGGGCTTGTCGTATTTAAAGAACTGCGCCGCCCACATCTGGTTCTGGCCCACCTCTGTAGCGATTATCGCATCACCTTTTGTGAGCTCGTAGATTTTTTCGATGACGTACTGCGGCTTGATGATATCGGCCTCCTTATCATAGGTCAGCGGCCGCTCGGCCCTCCAGTCAGCGATCTGCTTGAGCCAAGCCTTTCTGACTTCGTGCCAGGTCTCTTTCACCTCTTCCTTTAACACCGTGTTCATCGTGGTGAGGACCTTTTTCACATCACCGACGATAGGGACATCCACCCTCACATTCTTTCGAATTGACGTAGGGTCTATATCGATATGAATAATTTTCGCATTGGGCGCAAAGGCGCTTATCTTTCCGGTCACCCTGTCGTCAAAGCGCATGCCGATGGCAACAAGCAGGTCTGATTCCTGTATGGACTTGTTCGCATAATAGGTGCCGTGCATTCCAGGCATACCGAGAGAAAGCTTGTGCGACCCCGGAAATCCACCGAGCCCCATCATCGTCATGGTAACAGGCACATTCGTATATTCAGCGAGTTCCTTTAATTCTTTGGAGGCACCTGAGAGGATTACCCCTCCGCCGGCGATGATCAGCGGTTTCTTTGCCTTTGCGATCATATGCGCGGCCTGGTTGATCATATACTTATTCCCCTCGTAGGTCGGGCTGTAGCTTCTCAATTTGATGGTTTCAGGCCATGCAAATTCAGCTTTTCCGGTGGTAACATCCTTGGGGATATCTATCAACACAGGTCCAGGGCGCCCGGTCGTAGCGATGTAAAAGGCCTCCTTGATAACACCCGCAAGATCCTTCACGTCCTTTACGAGGAAGTTGTATTTTGTACACGGCCTCGTAATTCCAACGATATCCGCCTCCTGAAACGCGTCATTCCCTATCAGCATGGTAGGAACCTGTCCGGTAATTACCACAAGCGGTATGGAATCCATGTATGCCGTCGCTATGCCGGTGACCGTATTCGTGGCTCCCGGGCCTGAAGTAACCAGGACAACACCCGCTTTCCCCGTCGCCCTCGCGTAACCGTCAGCGGCATGGACAGCCCCCTGTTCGTGCCTTGTCAGGATCAACTGCAGTTCTTTTTCATCATGCAGCAGATCAAAGATATTAAGCACCACACCGCCGGGGTATCCGAAAATATGCTTTACGCCTTCTTTTTTCAGAGATTCTATTAAGATTTCCGCACCTGATATTTTCATGTCTTCTCCACTCCTTCGAGGGCCGCGAATGCCGCCCGAATACAATTTTCAGCTATTTTACCATACAACTGCAATTTCAATAAAATGAAAAAAAACAACTTACGCAATCAAAAGGTTATCGATCCGGTCTGGAAAAAGGCGGCTTGCATGGCGATAAATAAAAACTTATTTCATTATCGCGCCTTCATCCGCAGAACTCACAAATCTCGCGTACCTGGCAAGATACCCTTTTCTGATTTTTGGGGCCGGTTTCTTCCATGCCGCAAATCTCTGTTTTATCTCCTCATCCGTCAGTGCGACGTCCAGTTTTCTCGCAGGGATATCGATCCTTATTTTATCCCCGTTCTTCAGGACCGCAAGAGGCCCGCCTTCCATCGCCTCAGGTGAAACATGCCCGATGCACGGCCCTCTCGTTCCGCCTGAAAACCTGCCGTCGGTTATGAGCGCTACGGACTCACTCAGGCCCATGCCGGCGATCGCCGCGGTCGGGGAGAGCATCTCCCGCATTCCA
>JAOUFP010000322.1 GCA_029858145.1 Nitrospirota bacterium
CTTAACGAATTCTTCCCTGAGGTCTTCCACGTAGACCTTTGAAGCACCGGTCTTTATGGCTTTCTGCTTCACCTTCTTCAGGTCCTCCCCCTGTCCGAGGTCTGCGCAGAACGCTATTACCTCGGCATGGTATGTCTCCCTGAGCCACTCTATAGCCACAGAGGTATCAAGCCCCCCTGAATATGCGAGTATTATTTTCTTCACCATTATTGCCTCCATGCGGCTTCAAAACTGTTAAACACGCGGGCTGCTCCCCTTTTCTACAAACTTCTCTAAATAGGGATCAGCGGTCATGAGTTTTAAAAATAGCATAAAACTTAATTAAAAGCAAAATTTGAATGCGGCAAAAATGAGCCCCTGATTGAGGTTATGAACATGCTAAACCATTTAATTGATATTAAATCTCAATTTCAATTATGATACCTTTATGGAAAGCAAAATATTCCAGAGTTTTCTTGGAGAAAAGGGGCTCAAATTGACAAAAGAGCGTATCGCGGTGCTCAAGGAAGTCTTTTCGTCCCATGAGCATTTCGAACCTGAAGAGCTATACCTGAGGATAAAGGATTCGGGGTCAAAGGCCTCGCGCGCCTCTGTTTACAGGACCCTGAATCTCCTTGTGGAGAGCGGGCTGGTAGAAAAAGTGACAAGGACGGAAAAGAGCAACGTCTATGAGCATACGTTCGGACATTCACACCATGACCATATGATCTGCAATGGATGTGGTAAAATCATCGAATTTTATTCGGAGAAACTCGAAGCCCTCCAGAACGAGATATGCCGCGGCAATGGTTTTATCGGAAAAACACATACTTTGGAAATACGGGGAAATTGCGAAAAGTGCATAAAGGCAAAATAACAACAGGAGACAAAAAAAAGCAGAAATATGGGAGGATCGTTCTTGCCGGCAATCCGAATGTGGGAAAGAGCGTGCTGTTCGGACTCCTCACCGGCAAGTACGTAACCGTCTCGAACTATCCCGGCACGACAGTTGAAGTTTCCTCCGGCAATATGCAGCTCAACGACAAGAAATTCCTGCTCATCGACTCGCCGGGGGTGAACAGCTTTATCCCCATGAGTGAAGACGAAAGGGTAACGAGAGACATCCTGCTGGGGGAAAAGAATGAAAGCATAGTGCTCGTCGCTGATTCGAAGAACCTCAGGAGGGCCCTGATACTGCTCATACAGCTTGCCGAGATGGAACTCCCCTGCGTACTGGTTCTGAATATGGAAGACGAGGCAAATGCCAGAGGCATAGAAACAGACTACAAAAAACTCGAAAAGCTGCTCGGCATCGATGTAATCGGAACAGTTGCGCCTCAAAGGAAGGGGATAGCAAAAGTAAAGGATTCGATGCTCAGGGCGAAAAAACCGCAAATACTATTGAATTACGGAGAGCAGATCGAACATTTTACCGGGAAGATCGCTTCTCTCCTTCCGCAGGCGAATATATCCGGGAGGTCTCTCGCCCTGATGCTGCTTGCCGGAGATACAAGCCTGAAGGAGTGGTGCGTCGCGCACCTCGACTCAGGAACAATAAACAGAATCGAGGACATCATTGACGAGGCCCATACCGTGCTGAAGGAGCCCCCGGCCGGACTTTTATCTCAGGCACGGTTTAAGTTCGCGGATGATATTGTAAAGGCCGTGGTAAAAAAGACCGGCCAGGAGGCCGGTCAGATTTTGAGGGGGATCGGAAAGTGGACAATGCATCCTTTCTGGGGCATTTTCTCCCTCATCTTTGTGCTGTTCTGCTTCTATAAGTTCGTCGGCGAGTTCGGTGCAGGGACACTGGTTGACTTCTTTGAAGAGGTGATCTTCGGCGAATATCTCGGTCCGGCAATTGAGAAAACCGTAAAAGCAGTCATACCGTTTGTTTTTATTCAGGATTTCCTCGTCGGCAAATACGGCCTCTTTACCATGGCGTTGACGTACGCTGTCGCGATCATACTGCCCATAACCGCCACCTTTTTTATCGCGTTCGGCGTTCTCGAGGACAGCGGATACCTGCCGAGAATCGCGGTCCTCACCAACGGAATATTTTCAAAAATAGGCCTCAACGGCAAGGCGGTCCTGCCGATGGTTCTCGGACTGGGCTGCGGGACAATGGCCACCATGACAACGAGGATCCTCGAGACAAAAAGGGAGCGCGTTATCGCAACGTTCCTGATAGCGCTCGCCATCCCCTGCTCCGCCCAGCTCGGCGTCATCCTGGGCATGCTCGGGGCGTATGAGCCGAGAGTCGCCCTTTGGTGGCTGGGGACCGTCCTGTTTGTCCTGCTCCTGACGGGCTCACTCGCCTCCAGAATACTGCCCGGAGAAAAGGCTGATTTTTTCCTGGAACTGCCTCCGATCAGGATCCCCCGCACAGGGAATATACTGATGAAAACAGTGAACAGGATCGAATGGTACCTGAAAGAGGCGGTCCCCCTGTTTCTTCTGGGGACTTCGATCTTATTTTTCCTCGACAAGACACATCTGCTGGAATGGATAGAGACCGCTGCCTCCCCGGTGATCGTTACCCTTCTCGGTCTGCCCGAGAAGGCTACAGGGGTGTTCCTGATGGGTTTTTTACGGAGAGACTACGGCGCAGCGGGCATTTTTGATCTTGCCCGGCAGGGACTTTTGAATGAAAACCAGATCATCGTCAGCATCGTGACACTGACCCTGTTCGTCCCCTGTCTCGCAAGTTTCTTCATGATCATTAAAGAGCGCGGGACGAGAACATCCCTGCTGATGTTTTCCCTTATCACGGTCTTCGCCCTTATCACGGGCGGCGTCATGAATTTCATCCTCAATCTCCTGTACTGACCGCAGAAGGCCCACGGAGAATGCCTTTTGACAGTTTTTTGAAAACAAAGTTATAATTCTAAAGATGAAATTCAGGGTTATCATTATCATTGTTCTCCTGTCTCTTCTTTTCGGCGGTATCGCAGGCGGTTACATCGCCATTTCAAAGGGCACCCCGTCCATAGAGGAACTGAAAAAATACCACCCGTCCGGCGGGACAAAGATATATTCTGACGACGATACCCTTATCGGGGAGTTAAAAATCGAAAAAGGCATATTCGTGCCGATCGATGCGCTCCCGGGGAACATCATCAACGCGATGGTCGCGGTTGAAGATTCGCGGTTCTGGAAACATAAGGGCATAGATTATATCGGCATTGCACGGGCTGCGGCCAAAGATCTCATGCACGCGAGCCTCAAGGAAGGCGGCAGCACAATAACCCAGCAGCTTGCAAAGGTCGTCTTTTTATCTCCGGAGAAAACCATCAAGAGGAAATTGATGGAGGTCAGCCTCGCGGTCAAGATCGAGAAGAGCCTCACGAAAAAGGAGATCCTCGAGCTGTACCTGAACAAGGTGTATTTCGGTCATGGCGCGTACGGCATCGAAATGGCCGCGAGAAAATATTTCGGCAAGCCGTCAAAACAGCTCACCCTGGCCGAGGCGTCCATGATTGCAGGCCTGGTGAAGGCCCCCACTTCATATTCGCCATATAATAATCTGACCAGGGCCAAAGAGAGGCAATACACCGTCCTTATGCGCATGGAAGAGGAAGGGTATATCACAAAAGCGGAAAAGGAAAACGCCTACAGGCAGCCGTTATATTTGGCAAGCCTGAAAAAAGGCGCCGAGGTGAACGGATACTTCACGGAATATATCAGAAAATATCTTGAAGAAAAATACGGAGAGGACACTGTCTATAAAAGCGGCCTTAAGGTGTATACCACCCTCAACAGGGGCATGCAGGAAGCGGCGGTGAACGCTGTGCAGGCAGGGATAAGAGACGTCGATAAAAGAAGGGGATGGCGCGGCCCGATAGAGCACAGGAGCGATATTGACCTTGAAAAGGAACTGAAGAGCAAGGAACTCTCCGCAACGGTCACCATATCTC
>JAOUFP010000323.1 GCA_029858145.1 Nitrospirota bacterium
CAGAAGGTGTTCCACCTCTTCCCGATTCGGATAACCGTTGGCGCTGAGCCAGTCCCTGGCCGGTGAATTACCCTTTGAAATCTCACGTCCAAATATAAACTGCATGCTTCGATTCTTAAAGAATCCGAAAAAACTTTTCCTCAGCCGGTCAAAAGCCTCAGGCCTGTAAACCCTCACTTCCTCCGCCAGAAGGTCCCACTCTGACGTAAGCGTATCCTTCATCTGCTGCTTGCGTTTCTTGTACGTCCCGCTGTTCATAACTCCTCCTTTTTGATTGACGACGTTATTACACGTGACAATTATTACATTAAGACTGCCGCCTGAAAAAGTCAATACTTTATTGCAATCTTATTTTGATTCATGTAATAATGTAACTACTCAAAAAGAAGGAGGCTTTGAATGGTAAAAGCAAAAGACGATATCACGAGGGAAAGTTACTCTGTAAGATTGAACCCTGATTTAATCAGCAGACTGAAACACCTGGCGGTCGATGAAAAGAAGCCGATCAGCCAATTAATTGAAGAAGGGATCGAGGACCTCTTAAAGAAGTACAGCAAAAAGGGGAGGTAGTAGTTTCATGAAGAGGGTTGCTGAAACGTTCATAAAGGACCTTCCGGAAGACAGCCCGGTTCTGAAGCTGCTGAAGGAGATCGCAGAGGTAACACATTTCCCCTTAGCTCCCCACCTGGAAGATAAGCACAGTATGGTCATTCATTATCTGAAGGATTACAGGTCCCGAAGGCCTATTTCCAAAGAGAGTCTTGAAGCAATCCCTTTTTCTGATACCTGGCTGCTGAAAAAGAGGATCAGCAAACTGCATGATACTGATATTTACTGGCTGTGCAATGACATAGCAAGGATGAAGAATACGGGAGTTGAAAAAATAGCCGGCAAAACCCTGTATGTTTTTCTTGATCAGTATTTGAAAGACGATAAGACCAAAAAGAAAAAGAAAGCGCCGTCGTTCTCATTCAGCGGCTATCCTCTGGTATAAAACAGCCGTACAACATTTAATGACCATTTTTCTAAGAACTTTGATGAAGTGTCTCTTGTCGACCTGGTTTCTTTTAAGGAGTCATGCTTAGTAGATATAGCCATTTGCATAGAGAAATTGGTTTAGAAGGAAGATATCCTGCGTCGGACTCAAGCCCTTTATAAAGAATTTACCCAGTGTTTCTCCGAGACTATTGAAATACGGTGACCTTTATTTTTCATTTGAACCGCCTGTTCAATTTTACGCCCGTGTGTCGTATGAATCCAGTCACTGCTGCCGATGAGACCGATAATTAAATAATCTGTGTTCTCCCGAGGTTCAGGATTAAAGAAGCCTTCTCGGAGCTTCACTTCTTTAATGCAATTATTGCGCGTCCCGAATACGAACTTGCCGGTAAAGCAAAACTCGTGGCCCTCAAATTTAATCTGCGGTGCCGGGTTGCATAAAGGGAGT
Source organism: Nitrospirota bacterium (assembly GCA_029858145.1). Lineage (GTDB taxonomy): Bacteria > Nitrospirota > Thermodesulfovibrionia > Thermodesulfovibrionales > UBA6898 > JAOUFP01. Next base: position 1,448 of record JAOUFP010000323.1, read on the forward strand.
GCCGTCGACGCGTTATCGTATTTTTCCATGGCTCCTCCGCCGGTAAAATCATGCAGCATTTTCAGCAACTCTCTTTTTTCATTCTCATCAAGAATATTGTCTGAAAGAAAATCATTCAGCCGGTTGTAAAGGATATTAACCGGCCAAACAGATGCCACGTGTTCATTTGCAATTATCCATTGAATTAAAAATTCAGCCTCCTCCTGGGTGACGATGCCGTCAGCGACAATCCCCTTTCCTATGCCGATAATCTCATCAATGGCTCTCCTGGCGAGTCGAGAAGCATTGAAGGCCTTATTTATAGGCTGGCCGTGATCATCTGTTCCATCTGTTTTTTTGACTTGACTCAAGATCTGCTTTAGTCTTTCACGATCCATGTCTCCCTCCATGATATTAGAAAATAAGCGGCACTGCCGTTAAATTATTCTCTTTGATACTGACACAGGCTTTATGTCCAGGATCTCCGCCCGGCCTTTTGAAAGATAGGCTTGATATATCCCTACCCGTGTTCGCGCCCTAAATCGAAAAAGACAAATCCGCCGTCGATAAAGCTACTTATATATCTGACTCGGACAAAGGCGCGGATCTGAGTTTTTTTCCAATTCTGCTTGCGTATATCTTGCGGATTGTGTCTTCGACATAAATAACTTTCCTGTCTAAATACGGATCAGATGCACCCTCATGTAAAATACTACTTCTGAGTGAATAAGCGTCATCGATAATTTTCACTGCATTGTTGTCGCCGGGCAAGAGTTCCCGCACAAGACGAAGGATCGCCTGTCGGATCGAATCTTGTTGCAGATCACGTAACCTTCTATCCAGGGAATCCTTTAACCGGGAACAGGCATTGTCGGATAACTCTGGGAATTCTGCTTCCTTTACCTGTTTTCTGAATGTATCAATCAAATTTCGAATCGACAAAGGATAACTGAATGGGATTGCCAAAGGCTCAAGAGAAGAGACGAGGGAAATAAAGCGGGTTCTTTCGCTGATCTCTAATCGTGTCGCTGCAAACAATTCCATCGAAAGCAAAAGCTGACGGTCAACTGGTGTTTGATTCTTTAAAATATCCTCTTCAAGTAGTTCGGCAAAATCATGCACACTAAGAGGCCAATAACAACGACCATGCGCTCTTATCATCATGCCTCCACGCGATGCAGTTCGATCATAAACAGTACAGGGGAGAGGCGTATGATAATCAAGCCGCATAGCAAATCGCTTCGAAACAGCGGCCCATAATAGAGCAGTTGCTAAGTTTAGCCCTGCAGTTTCGGCTTCGCTCGCTTCTGCATACCCTTCAATTTCTATTCTGATTTTTTTGAGCTGTTGGAACGGGCCTGACGGTTTATCCGGTGACGGACCCATTTTTACAATGGCAGAGGGCGTTGAAAGGAGAGAAACAGGGTGTTCAATATTAAATTCGACGTCTTCCCCAAGCAGAAAATCAACACGAGCTGCATAAGGTCTTCGTCTCGGTTCGTCCTGTATTTCTTTTAGAATTTTTGATGACATAGTAAATGAGATGTCCGCTTTTTATATCGGCTGCTCAATAACAGCTTCGGCTTTTTTCTCTTCAGCAGATCCAGAGACATTCACCGCTGCGGGTTGTTCTCCTTCGGGTTTTGATGCCTTTGGCCTGGCGGGTTTCTTCAGACATTCCTTCACGATCTCGTACAATTCGTCACTGAAAAGCTTCTTGATGCTCTTCTGCACGGCCTCTTCTCTCACGTTATGGCCGGTATTGTCTTTTAGTTCCCGACGGATCGAGCTGATCACCCGAGGAGCCATGAGCGCCTGCAGAAGATTTCTGTCACTCAGGGACGTGATTTCCGCAATAAACTTATCGATAAAACCTTTCCTGACACTCTCCCTGCTCAGCAGCCAGAGTCTTTCCACGGCTTCTTCAAAGGGATCATCGAGTATATTTACGGAAAAGGCAAGGGTGCTATCCACTTTGGATTTGTTCCAGGAGATATTATAAAGCCGGTACTCAATGCCATTTGTGAGTATGCAGAGATTAACTCCGGCGGTCGCTGCATAATTGGTTGCCTGGTAAACATGCGTGTCTTTCAGGTTCGTATCGACTGACTTTGCCTCAAGAAAGAATTTTACCTGGCCTTTGTACTTTACAGTCATGTCGACATAATGGCCCTGGACCATGTGCTCTTGTGTGATATCCTCCAGTATGTCGTATCCGAGTACATCGCTTAAAAGCAGCCTGATCCTCATTCTTGTATCAGCTTCGTTGAGATTCCTGTCCCTGGCGTCTTTGATCTTTGGTAAGAACTTCTTAAGCGCGGCTTTGAATTCCTTCATGATTATCCCCCCCTGATATCGCTGTTTTTTTGTCCGGGATCTCCGTCCCTTTTGTGGTAGAAGTATAATCCAGAATCCAATTTTTTATGAAGCCCTTTTTTTGCTCACCCCTGGCAGGAAGCTTTCCCCG
>JAOUFP010000324.1 GCA_029858145.1 Nitrospirota bacterium
AAGTAATAAGGCCGCCATAAAATGCGGTATAAGTCTTTTAATCGGCATAATAACTCTCCTTCTTTAAAGTTTTCCTTTAACTAAAAATAACTGAGATGAACAAAAGAGTCAAGCATATTATGATGTGCCGCGCAAGTGAAGGCCTGAAGAAAAGGAAGGCGGAGTCAGCGCGCCCCGCCTTCTTCAGTCTCATTAGTTGATATCAACCTTGATTTCCTGTGGCTTGACATCTTCTTTTTTCGGCAGAACGATTTCGAGAACGCCGTTTCTGAAGTGAGCCTTTACTTTTGAGCTGTCTATTTCCACAGGGAGCGGAAGAGTTCTTGAGAAGCTTCCATACCTGCGCTCCGACAGATAATAGTCTTCTTTCTGTAATTCTTCATCTTTTTTCACTTCTCCCTTTATCGTCAAAGCCTCTTTTGTCATTGTGAGGTCGATATTGTCTTTTTCCACCCCGGGAAGTTCCGCCCTGACAACGATTTCAGCTTTTCTGTCGAGCATGTCAACATGCGGAATGATCGTTCCGGGTTCTACTCTCTTGGACTGAAAGCGTCCTCTGATATCAGGATCGGCAAACTCTTCGAAAAGCTTGTTCAAGTCCTTTCTCATGTCTTCGAGCTCTCTGATTGGATTCCATTTTACAACAGCCATGTCAAAACCTCCTCTTGAAATGCATCCCGTCAAAGACAGGCATAATAAAGATAATCCTTCACCACCTCCTTAAGGCCTGCCGGGCAAGCCGAATAGACACTCATCATGCGACTTTTCAGCTGCCGGCAACTTCGGCAGCCACCACCTTGCTGAAAACAATATCGTCTCCGGAAATATCGACTTCGACCGTATCGCCTTCCAGAAAAGTCCCGTCCAGTATCTTTTTTGCAAGCTCGTTCAGTATCATTTTCTGGAGGATCCTTTTCAGGGGACGAGCGCCGTAGACAGGATCATATCCAATTTCCGCGAAATAATCTTTTGCGCTCCCGGTAAGGCGCAGATCAATATTCCTTTCCTTTATATATTTTTTCATGCGCTCCAGTTGTATATCGACGATCAGGACGAGCAGTTCCCTCGTGAGCGCGTTAAAAATTATAATCTCGTCGATCCTGTTTAAAAACTCCGGTCTGAAGAACCCCTTGAGGTCATCCATGACCTTCTCTTTAAAGGCATCCAGAGAGTTGTTCACCCAGTAGGCAGCCGGGTGTTTCTCCCTTTCGGAGATCATTTCCTGTATATGGACACTTCCGATATTGGATGTCATGATCACTACCGTATTTCTGAAATCCACTGTCTTACCGTGGCTGTCCGTGAGTCTTCCGTCGTCGAGAAGCTGCAACATGAGGTTGAAGACCTCCGGATGGGCTTTTTCGACCTCGTCAAAGAGCACCACCGAGTACGGCCGTCTCCTGACGGCTTCCGTCAGCTGTCCGCCTTCCTCGTACCCCACATAGCCAGGAGGTGCTCCGATCAGCCTGGATACCGTGTGGCGTTCCTGGTATTCGGACATATCAATTCTGATCATCGCATTTTCATCGTCGAAGAGAAACTCCGCAAGTGCCCTCGCGAGTTCCGTCTTCCCGACGCCGGTGGGGCCGAGAAAGATGAAAGAACCGATGGGCCTGTTCGGGTCCTGAATGCCGGCCCTTGCCCTTCTCACCGCGTTGGAAACAGCCTCGATAGCCTCGTCCTGCCCGACGACCCTCAGCTTCAGCCTGTCGTCCATCTGAAGGAGCTTCTGGATCTCACCCTCAAGCATTTTCGAAACTGGCACCCCTGTCCATTTCGATACGACTTCAGCGATGTCCTCGTCGTCAACCTCTTCCTTGAGCATCTTCCTTCTGTGCTGGACTTCGGCAAGCCGGACGTTTTCAGAGTCAAGGGCTTTCTGCAGTTCGAGCATCTTTCCGTATCTGAGTTCCGATGCCCTTGAAAGATCGCCTTCGCGCTCTGCCTTTTCCGATTGGACCTTCGTCTTCTCCATCTGCTCCTTGTAGTTACGGATTTCTGTTATTATCTCTTTTTCACTCAGCCACTGGGCGCGCAGCTCGTCTCTCCGGACCTGAAGTTCTGCCATCTCCTTTTTTATCTTTTCAAGTTTCTCCATCGATTCCTTTGAATCTTCCCTCATGACAGCCTGCTTTTCTATCTCGTGCTGCCGCAATTTCCTCTCCAGTTCATCGAGTTCGACCGGCATGCTGTCTATTTCCATCCTGAGTTTTGACGCGGCCTCATCGATCAGGTCTATGGCCTTGTCAGGAAGAAACCGGTCAGTAATATAGCGGTGAGACAAAACAGCTGCGGAGATCAGGGCGGAATCCTTGATCTTTACGCCGTGGTGCACCTCATATTTTTCCTTCAGGCCGCGAAGGATTGAGACCGTATCTTCGACCGTTGGCTCTTTGATCAGTACAGGCTGGAACCTCCTTTCGAGCGCAGGATCTTTTTCGACATATTTCCTGTATTCGCTGAGGGTTGTGGCGCCGACGCACCGCAGGTCGCCTCTCGCGAGTGCCGGTTTCAGCATGTTTGATGCATCGATCGCCCCTTCGGCAGCCCCCGCGCCGACGATCGTGTGCATCTCATCGATGAAAAGGATAATTTTCCCTTCCGCCTCTTCGATTTCCTTCAACACCGCCTTTAGTCTGTCTTCGAACTCCCCTCTGAACTTTGAGCCGGCAATCAGAGCACCCATATCAAGGGCAACCACTTTTTTGTCCTTCAGAGTTTCAGGAACATCACCCGCAACTATTCTCTGGGCGAGACCTTCCGCGATCGCGGTCTTTCCGACTCCCGGATCCCCGATCAGGACCGGGTTGTTTTTTGTCCTGCGGGAAAGGACCTGGATTATTCTCCGGATCTCCTCGTCTCTCCCGATGACGGGATCGAGCCTGCCCTTTGCAGCGAGATCGGTCAGGTCTTTGCTGTAGCGTTTGATCGCCTGATACTTTTCTTCGGGATTCTGGTCTGTAACTCTTTGAGTTCCCCGAATCTCTCTCATGGCCACAAGGAGCTTATCAGTAGTGATACCGTACTTCTTCAGCAAATCGGATGCCGGCCCGCCGACCGCGAGAACTGCGAGAAGCAGGTGCTCGATACTGACATACTCATCAGTGAGATGCTCGGCCTCCTGCATCGCTCTTTCAAATAGCTCTTTAATCCGGGGAGATACATACATCTGCCCCACAGGGGTCGGCCCGACTACTTTGGGCATCTTATCAAGTGCCTCTTCCACGTCTTTCTGGAGAAGCCTGGTGTTGATCCCGATTCTCTTCAAAATCTGAGAGGCTACGCCTTCTTCGTCTTCCAGTATTACCCACAAAAGATGTTCAACATCTATCTGCTGATGGCCCTTTCTGTCGGCAAGCCTCTGCGCGTTCTGAATAGCTTCCTGACTTTTTATGGTAAATTTATCCACATTGCCTCCTATTCTTCCTTCAATGCGTCCCTTATTTTTTCCTTAAATTGCCTTTGTATCTCTTCATCAAGAAAATCCATCATCTCTTCCATTTCGTGCTGCAGTACTTCCATACGGTGCCGGAGCCTGAGAATGATATCGACCCCTGCCCGATTGACCCCCATTTCCCTCGTAAGCTGCAGGATAAAGTTCAGCTGCTCAACATCCTTCTCTGAATACAGTCTTTGTTTTTTTGTTCGCTTGGGCGACACGAGGCCTTCTCTTTCGTAAAGCCTCAGAGTCTGAGGGTGGACATTCAGCATCTTCGAGACGATGCTTATCAGATATAGAGGTTGTTCTTTGTCTTTTCTCCTCATCATGTTTTCACCATTTTCTTCCTGGGCGACTCCGGATACAGAGCCTCGATATCCCTGATTGCAGCCCTTGCCGTTTCCGGTA
>JAOUFP010000325.1 GCA_029858145.1 Nitrospirota bacterium
AGCCCTTCAAGGGCGCCCTCATGCCGATTGAGCTTCTGCCTCCACCGGCTGATCACTTTCCTGTCTGCTCCAAAGACTTCCTTTGCGGCCTTCTCCCCGTACCTATCATGAAACTCCATGATCCGCAGCCGCTGCCGGGCAACTTCATCCATGCCAAATCTCCTGAGGCTTGAAAGTATCTTCTGATACCTCCTGCAGCCTCGTATCCTGCCAAATATCGCGTATGCCCGTGCATAATGGTCCATTACTCCTTAACGCCGCGTATGTATCTGATTCATTACATATAAGGCGAGCTATCCCTAGTCAGACAGTATGCAGGGTGAGCAACGGTTTACGTAACGGAATGGCTCCTCACTATCGGGATGATTGCCATGAAGAGGTGACGCCTTTCATCTTCATAATTATTTCAATTTTATTAAGTAGGATATCTATAAAAGAACATGATTTTTTTTCAAGAGAAAGGAGGTATCGGGCGCTTATGAGAAGAACGAAATTGCTGTTATTACTTATCGGAGTGTCAGTAATGTTTTCTGGTGTGCCGGCTGAAGCCGGGCAGGCAAACCTTTCCGGCAAATATGATCAATCGCTCAGGAAGGGTGAGACGAGGGCAACCTTGAACCCCGGTATGTTCAGCGAGCCTACTATAAGAGAGGCGTATCAGGCGGCAAAAGATATCCCATGGGTTCTGGACAGTATTTATTGTTATTGCCAGTGCGCTGAATCGCCTGTTTTCAGGCATAAAAGCCTGTTGAGCTGCTACGTTGACAAGCATGCAGCCATGTGAGATATTTGTTTAAGGGAAGCCCTGAGGGCTTTCGAGCTTTACAAACAGGGATATTCGGTACAGAAGATAAAAGATACGGTTGAAAATGAATTCGGACGGTAGGAGGTGACCTTGATGAAAATAATAGCAACCCTGACGGTGGTTCTTCTTTTGCTGGCTGGCATAGCTTATGCGAAAGATTATGAGGTTAACAAGAAGGTAGGGGGGTACGATGTTGAAGTTAAAATAGACAAGAACCCGCCTGTTACCGGTGACAATACGATAACAATCGAGATCAAGGATGAGTCGGGGAAATATGTGACTGATGCTAAAGTAAGGGTTGACTACTCAATGCCCGCGATGCCGGGGATGCCCCCGATGAATTATAAGGAGGATGCGGTATTGGATGGCAGTGCATACAGGGCGGTAATGAATCTTTCCATGTCAGGACCATGGAACATCGCGGTTAAGATTAGGAAGGACGGCAAGACTAATACTGTCAGATTCAATATAGATGCGCGATAATCCTGAGAGTTCTGAATGCGGTGCAGAGACAGCAGGGAGACAGGCTTCAATTCCCTGCTGTCCTGTAATGCCGTTTATTTTTTTTATTGTTTTCTTTTTGACATTTTTCCTTCCCTCTATCTCCTCTGCGGGGGGCGACCGCCTCATCCTGAATGATTTAATAACAGAAGCTCTGAAGAACAATCATGAAATACTCTCTGCTGAGGCGAAAACGAGGGCTTCTGAATTCAAAATCCTTCAGGCGGGGAGCCTTCCGGATCCTATGTTTATGTTCGGGTATCAAAATGAAGGCTGGGAGAGGTATACCTACGGCGATGAAGTCGGGGCAAAATGGATGTTTTCCGCATCCCAGATTTTTCCGTATCCCGGCAAATTATCGCTGAAGAGTGAAATGACGTCAAGGGATTCTGAGGGGCAAAGGGCTTTGGCAGAGGCAATCAAGCTGAAAAATGTAGCGAATGTAAAGTCTCTTTACTATGAGCTGTTTCTTTCCCATAAGAATATCGAATTGATCAGAGAGAAAAGGGTTCTTCTTGAAAGAATTGAAGACGCTGCTCTTTCACGTTATTCCACCGGCATGGCTTTGCAGCAGGAAGTCTTAATGGCCCAGACAGAGAAATATATGTTGATGGACAAGGAGGAGATGTTTAAGCAGAAAATTGAATCGACAGGGGCGATGCTGAATGCCGCGGTCGGACGGGAAATAAACGCTCCTCTTGCCAGACCCGCGGAGCCTTCGCCTTCAGCCTTTCATATGAGCATGGAACAATTGATTTCCCTGGCTATGGAAAAATCCCCTGAGATGAAGATTAAACAAAAAATGCTCGCCTCTGCCGAGGTCAAACAGCGATTGGCAGATAAGGACTACTATCCCGATTTTACCGTAACCGGTACCTATGAAAAAAGGGGGGGTGATTTTATGGATATGTGGAGCCTTACGACAGCTGTCAATATACCGCTTTATTATAAAAATAAGCAGAGACAGGCTGTCTATGAGGCGAAGGCCAACAGGGAAGAGGCGATACATGAACTCGAGGGAGCTAAATCCATGATTTCATCAGCGGTAAAAGATAATTATTCGATGATGAAAACAGCCGGAAGGCTTATGGAATTGTACAAAAATGGATTAATCCCGAAGACGTACCAGGATTTTGAAGCAGCCCTTGCCGGCTACATATCAGGCAAGGGTGAGACCTCGGGTGTTATAGCGAGACTGAGGTCCGTTATAGATTTCGAAATGGTATATTGGGGACAATTCGTCGAGCGAGAGAAAGCGATAGCAAGGCTTGACGCATTAACCGGTACCCTCGGGCATGGAGTGGAGGAGGTAAGCCAATGAAAAAGAGCTATCTGGTTATCATTGCCGGAGTCATTTTATCAGTTGGAATATCCGTCTATTTTTTAAAGCCGGGGTTCGGCCAGAAAACTCATGTGGACTCTTCAAATACCTCTTCCGAAAAAGCAGGGCCCGCAGGTCACGAGCATGATGCCGGCAGTGAAGCGGCGCGGAACGATGAATCCGCTGAGGGCTGGGATGAGGATGAAGCGCCGACTGTCGAAATTCCGGACAACAAGCAGCAGATGATCGGCGTTACAACATTTGAGGTTGGGGTGAGGCCCCTTCAGCATATTATCAGGACTGTCGGAAGGATCGAGTATGATGAGAAAAGACTGGCAACCGTCAATACCAAGATTGATGGATGGATCGAAAGGCTATATGTTGATTACACCGGAAAGTATGTTAAAAAGGGTGAGCCTCTCGCTGATATTTACAGCCCTGAACTGGTTGCTACGCAGCAGGAATATCTGAATGTGCTGAAATGGGTGAGGCACAAGGGGGGGCAACAGGGGGATGTTTCCTCCCGGGAATCAAATGAAATCGGAAACATGCTCTCCCGTGATGCCGAAATGATCCTCGAGGCTGCACGGCAGAGACTGAAGCTGTGGGATATTTCCGAAAGTCAGATCAGGAAAATTGAAGAATCGGGAAAGCCGGCAAGGACTCTCACTATCTATAGCCCTGTGAACGGATATGTGGCACAGAAAATCGCACTTCAGGGAATGCGGGTCATGCCCGGCGAAAAACTTTTTGATGTCGCGGACCTTTCCCATGTATGGATTATTTCCGATATCTATGAATACGAGCTGCCGATGATAAGGATCGGACAGACGGCTGTTATAAGCCTGAGCTATTTGCCGGGCAAAGAGTTCACTTCGCGAATAGAGTACGTATATCCCACCCTTTCTGCCGACACAAGGACCGCAAAAGTAAGATTTGCGATCCCCAACCCCGGGGGCCAACTGAAGCCGCAGATGTTCACAAATGTTGAAGTAAAGGTGAACCTGGGAAAGAAGCTTGCTATTCCGGATGATGCGGTTATCGATACAGGGATGAGGCAGATTGTATATGTTGATGCTGGTGATGAGTATTTTGAACCTCGAGAGGTCAGACTCGGAATGAGGGCGGAAGGGTTCAGAGAGGTTCTTGCGGGATTGAAAGCGGGTGAGAGAATTGTTTCATCAGCGACCTTTCTTGTCGATTCAGAGG
>JAOUFP010000012.1 GCA_029858145.1 Nitrospirota bacterium
GCGGGTTTCAGCGGCAAAGGCATTGGGGCTCCTGAAGGACCAGAGGGCGGTCAGCACCCTGATACGCATGCTTTCAGACGGCAACGGCTTTGTGGTCGCGACCGCGATCGAATCGCTGAAGGCCCTTGGAAGTGATGAGTCGAAGGACGCTATCCTGAAAATGTTATCTTCTGATGACGAAGAGATAAAACGGACGGCGATATCCGCGCTTGAGGTGTTTGCGGATGTGGAAGACCGGCTGGTCCCTTTCCTGAGGGACCCGGATTGGGCGAGCAGAATCGCCGCGGTCAGAGCGCTCGGGAAGTGCGGAGGAAGCAGGGCGAGGCAGGAAATTGAAAAGCTGCTCGATTCGGAGGAAGACCCGACGGTGCTGAAGGTTGTCGAGGAGATTCTCGGTGTTTGAGGCGGAAAAGGTAATCCCTCTTTCAGAAGATGTATTCAGACTGATACGCGATATCATAAGGGACTACTGCGGGCTGTATTTCGATGACAGCTCCCGGTACCTCATTGAGAAAAGACTTTCCCGGCGGGTGAAAAACCACCATCTCAGTGATTTCAGGGACTACTACCGGTTTATCCGCTATGACAAGAATACGGAGGAGGAGCTTTCCGCCATAATGGATATCCTTACCGTGAACGAGACGTATTTTTTCAGGGAGCAGAACCAGCTGAAGGCGTTCAGTCAGGAGATTCTGGAGGAGCTGAAAGCCGTCAATAAAGACAGGAAGTCTTTGAGGATATGGTCCGCGGGCTGCTCTACGGGAGAAGAACCCTACACGATTACCATGCTCATAAAAGAAAAAGGCAATTTCAGCGACTGGGATATCGAAATCCACGGGAGTGATATAAACCAGCGGGTTCTGCAGTCCGCCCGTAAGGGAGTATACCGGAAGAATTCATTCAGGGCCACCGAGCCGTATTATTTAAAGAAATACTTCCTGGAGGAAAATGACGGCTTCAGGATCAGTGACAGCATAAAAAAACATGTCAATTTCAGTTATCTGAACCTTCTCGATTCTCATAAAATAAGATTTTTAGGGAAAATGGACGTGATTTTTTGCAGGAATGTTCTGATCTATTTCGATAACGCGTCGAGAAAAAGGGTCATAGAGAATTTTTATGACCGGCTTGCCGGCGGAGGGTATCTCCTGCTCGGCCACGCCGAGTCGCTGATGAATATCTCGACTGCCTTTAATCTGAAGCATCTGAAAAACGACATGGTATATCAGAAACCCCTGCAACGGGCGATGGCGGGTAAAGGGTGAGATGAAGACAACGGTTCTTATTGTGGACGACTCGGCCTATACCAGGCAGACAATAAAAAAAATCATTGAAGAGGATTCAGGCCTCCAGGTTGTCGGTATCGCCTCTGACGGCAGAGACGCGATGGCGAAGACCCTGAGGCTCAGGCCCGATATCATAACGCTTGATTTTGAGATGCCTGAAATGGATGGTTTCAGTTTTCTCCGCTGGCTCATGAAGGAGCGGCCGACTCCGGTCATAATGGTCAGTTCGCATGCCGATTCAAAAACCGTCTTCAAGGCCCTTGACCTCGGAGCCGTTGATTTCATAGCGAAACCCACCCGGCGCGCTTCCATCGAACTGCGGTCCATAGAAAAGGACCTCATCAGCAAGATCAAAGGCGTCAAAAACATACGGCTGGATATCCTCAGCAGGAATCTCGAACTCATCGAGCATGAGAAGAGCGTCAAAACTCCGAAAAAAAGGAAACAGTATTCGGTTGATGTTGTCGCCATAGGTTCATCCACCGGGGGACCCGCGGCGCTCCAGATAATTTTAACGAGGCTTCCTGCTGATTTTCAGGCGGCCTTGTTGATAAGCCAGCATATGCCGAGGGGCTTTACCGGATCGCTTGCGGAGAGACTGAACAAGATGTCTCAGGTGATGGTGAAGGAAGCGGAAGACGGTGATCATATAAAGAAAGGGACGGTGTACATCTGTCCGGGGGGCTTCCATCTTGGCGTCAGTCAGAAAAATGCGCAGTTCGCCGTTGACCTGAAAGAGGGAAGGCTGACTGACAAGTATACCCCCTCGGTCGATCATATGATGGCTTCCGTGGCTGAGCACTACGGCAATTGCTCCATGGGCGTCATCCTCACCGGCATGGGGAATGACGGAAAGGACGGCATGCTGGAAATTAAAGCAAAAGGTGGTTATACTATAGCGGAAGCCGAGTCGAGCGCTGTGGTGTTTGGTATGCCGGCTGAGGCGATCAAGAATGGCTCGGTGGAAACAGTGCTGCCGATCTCGGAAATACCGTCGGAAATAATAAGAGTGGTGAATAGCCCGCACAATAGAGGGGGAAGCTAGTGGAGAAGGATGTCAGTTATTTAAGCAAGGCGGAAGAATTTATTCAGATGTTCAAGAAGGGTGAGGAATTCACCAAGGAACTCCTGAAGGAAAACGAAAAACTCAGGTATAGAATTGTCGAACTCGAGGGTTCGATTGAGAAATCGGTCGATAATGCCAGGACAAAACTTTATGAAAACAGAATAAAGCTGCTCGAAGATGAATTGGAGTCCTTAAAGGATAAATTCAGAAAGGTCGCAGAGGAAAACAAGGATTTCGCTTCGAAGTATCTGGAGGTCGAGGAGGAAAATAACAACCTTGCCAATCTCTATGTCGCCAGTTATCAGCTGCATTCAACCCTCGATTTTTCCGAGGTTCTCCGCATCGTCCTTGAGATCGTGATAAACCTGATAGGAGCGGAAAAATTCGCGATTATGCTGATTGATGACAAGACAAATGAACTTGTGCCTGTTACAACTGAAGGTATCGATATGACAGAGGTCCCGAAGGTTGTAATCGGCAGCGGTACTATCGGAAGGGTCGCCCGGGAGGCTGAAAGTTATTTTGCCGAAGACCTTACCGGCGTGAGAGAGTATAATCCCTTCGAACCTATCGTGTGCATTCCGCTGAAAATAAAGGAGCACGTAATCGGTGTTATCGCGATTTTCAAGCTCCTGACCCAGAAGGCAGGATTTACAAATGTGGACTATGAACTGTTCAACCTGCTTGCGGGGCATGCGGCCACGGCAATTTTCTCCTCGAGGCTTTATACGCAGTCGGAGAGGAAGCTGACGACCATTCAGAGTTTTCTTGACCTGCTGAAAGAGAAACCCAAGAAATGGGAGAACAGATAAGATGCCTAATATTCTTGTTGTCGAAGATTCGCCTACGATGAGACAGCTGATTAGTTTTGCGATAAAGAGGATACCCAATTCTCACGTGCTTGAGGCTACTGACGGGGTCGATGCCCTGAAAAAATTGTCCTCGGACAAAATTGACCTTATCATTGCCGACATCAATATGCCTGTCATGGACGGATTGAAACTGGTGAGCCTTGTGCGCGGCAACCCTGCCTTTAAGAACATTCCGATTATCATGGTGACTACAGAAGGGGCTGAGGAAGACAGGAAAAGGGCGATTGCCATCGGCGCAAATGCGTATCTCCCGAAGCCGATTCAGACACAGGAACTGCTTAAACTGGTGACATCCTATCTGTCAGGCAATAGTGACTGAGCGTTCAGCCTTCTTTCTTGCCCGGCGGAGCTGCAGAAGACTCCCCTTTTCCTTTCCCTTTTCCCGCTTTTTCAGGTCAGGTGAAACAGCCTTGCAGCAGTCAACGCCGTTCCGGACATATGCCGCTGAGCAACCGTGAAAACGGCCAACATCTGCCCGACGTTCGTTTTCTGACGTTCCATGCTCATCGTGCTGGAGCCATATTCTCCTCAGTGAATCCTCCGGGGCGGAAAACTCACCGTGCCGAAGCAGCTCAGGTCGACCACTCTCAACTGCCTGAACCGGGATCAGGTGAGTCAAAAAAAATTGACTCAAAGTTTAAGTTATATTAAACTATTTATATGAAAAGCATGACTTGCAGGGTCCCCCTGTTCGACTGCTTTGGCTGCAGGTAAAAGCCAACTTTATATGTTGAGAGAGGAGATCGTATGGAAACGAAGAAATTGAATTTTAAAGGCATGACCTGCCCGATGCCGATCATGAAAACGGCCATTGAACTGAAAAAGGCTGCTTCGGGAGATGTCTTTGAAGTCGTGAGCGATGACGCGGGGTTTGAACCCGATGTAAAGGCATGGTGCAAAGAGACCGGGAATATTCTCGCGAGCGTTACAAAGTCAGGCTCTGAAATTACGGCTGTTATTACAAAAAAATAGGATCAGGAGGTTAATACGTGGAACAAGAGGAGCTTTCCAGGACAGTTCAGGAACTTCAGGAACGTCTTGATAAACTTGAATCCAAGAATTCCAGACTTACTATGGTGCTTTTCAGCGGCGACTTCGATAAGGTTATGGCAGCGTTCATAATAGCTAACGGCGCGCTGGCAATGGGAAAAGAAGTCACCATGTTTGTCACCTTCTGGGGGCTTGATGCCATCAAGAAGCCGGAGATGGGGACCGCGGGAAAAAATGCCCTGGAAAAAATGGTCACCCTGATGCGGCCAAAAGGGCCGGCAAAGCTTCCGACTTCAAAGATGAATTTCGGAGGGATAGGACCGAGACTGTTTCAATACATGATGGGCAAGAAGAATGTTGAACCCCTTTCATCCCTGATCGATATGGCGAGAGAATTCGGATTGAAGGTCATCGCCTGTCAGATGTCGATGGACGTAATGGGGATCAAAAAAGAAGACCTGATCGACGGCATTGAAACCGGAGGCGTTGCTGCCTTCCTCAGCGAATCATATGGGTCCAATACCACGCTGTTTATTTAACCTGTATTTTGCAGGTGGCAGGGCGCTGAGGCCGGCCATGCCATCTGCTTTTTTCAGGTTTAACCGGGCATTGGCAGGATGAACCTGATGAAACCCTTTGTATATGTTATTACGAATGACCCGAAAGAGCGGTGCGATCTCGTCTCGAGCGTGTTCGCGCAGGCACTTACGGCACTTGCCTTTGGTTACGGCTGTGAGATATTTCTCCTGGACAAAGGGTGCAAGCTTATCGTCGCGGGGTATCTCGGCGATCTGAAGTCAGAAGCGTTTGATCCCCTCAGTGTGTTGCTTGACACCTTCAGGGAGATGGGCGGCAGGCTGTATGTCTGCAGCCCTTCGCTGGCCGCCCTCGCGATTAAAAAGGAAGACTGTGTTGATGTCGACGGGTATGTCAACGCGTCAAAACTCTTCGAGAGTTCCAGAAATGCGGCAGCGGTCTTTACCTTCTGAACGGGGTCAGGGGAAAACCGCGTTCCACTCCGCGTATTGAGGAACAGGAAAATGATTACTGGTTCAGAGATTCCTTGAGCGCCTTGCCGACCTTGAAGTAGAGCACTTTTTTGCCGGGCACTTCAACGGTCTCGCCGGTTTTCGGATTCCTTGCCTTACGGGGATTTCTCGTCTTCAGACGGAAATTTCCAAAGCCCCTGATTTCGATCTTTTCACCGTTCATAAGGGCCTTTTTAATGCTTTCGAAAACAGTTTCAACGACAATCTCCGTCTGGTTTCTGGTAAGACCCTCAACTTTTTCAGCGACTTTTTCGATCAGCACTGATTTAGTCATAAAACCTCCTTATGGTGAAAACAAGTATTTTATCTTTACCGTCGGAAAAATATCGACCATTTCCCTTGGAAACTTGTTTCTCAGAATATCGATAAACGAGAGTTTATCTGTTTTTGAGACAACCTCCGGTTCCTCCTTGATTCCGGCAAGGGTTGCCGCGGTTTTTATGGCATCCTCGCCGGTCCCCAGTTCGTCAACCAGTCCCAGGGTTTTTGCCTGTTCCCCGGTGAAAATCCTGCCGTCAGCGATTTTTCTGACGTCTTCGATACTGATCTTTCGTCCTTCCGCCACCGCCTTCATGAATTGTTCATGGACGTTGTCCATAACGCCCTGCAGTATCTCTCTTTCTTCTTTGCCCATGCTGCGAAACGCCGAGGCGATGTCTTTATGTTTGCCGCTCTTGATAACCTCGGTCCGGATCCCTATCTTATTCATGAGGCCTTCCAGATTCGGCAGTTCCATGATCACCCCTATGGAGCCGGTGAGCGTTCCGGGATTCGCGATTATCCTCGTTGCCGGAGAAGAAATGTAGTACCCGCCCGAGGCGGCAACCGAGCCCATCGAGACGACGACCGGCTTTTCCGCTGCCGCCTTTTTTACTTCTTCGTAGATTTCCTGGGATGGCGCAACTGCCCCGCCGGGGCTGTCGACTCTCAGCACGATCGCTTTTATCGAACTGTCTTTCGTATATTCCTTGATTTCATCGACAGCGTCCTTTGAATCCATTATCGGGCCCTCAATCCTTATAAGGGCAAGCCTGCTCCGCAACGGGATGCTCTTTTGAAACAGGGTGAGAAACAGGCTGATGATGACGAGAAGAACAAGCAGCCCCGATATGACAAGACAGGATTTTTTCATTCCCCGGCCCTTTTTACGTGTTTCATGCTCAGTCCGATTTTCCTCTCTTCAAGGTCTACCCGTATAATTCTCGCCCTTATTTCATCTCCTTCCTTTATCGGTTCCTCCCCTTCGGAAGGAGGAATAATTTCGGAAGAATAGATGAGGCCCTCTACGCCGCCTTCCATTTCTATGAAAATGCCGAAATCGGATATTCTCAACACCTTTCCCGCAACCTCGTCGCCAAGTTTGAATCTGGCGGGGATGACCTCATGCCACGGGTCTTCCTCCAGCTGCTTGAGGCCGAGCGCTATCTTTTCATTCGCAGCGTCGATGCTGAGAATAACGGCATCGATCTTCTGGCTTTTCTTCAGGAGTTCCGACGGATGCTTGATATGTTTCGTCCAGGAAAGATCAGAAATGTGAATAAGCCCGTCTATCCCTTCGGGGAGGCCGACAAAGACGCCGAAATCGGTAATGCTCTTTACCTTTCCGGAAATCCTCTGCCCCGGCTGATAGCGCTCGCTTATCAGTTCCCAGGGACTGGGCTTTGTCTGCTTGATGCTCAGGGAGAGCTTTCGCTCGTCCTTATCGACTTTCAGCACCACCGCCTCAACCATCTCACCAATGGAAAGGTGCTTTGAGGGATGCTTCGGCCTCGGCAGCCAGTCAATTTCTGATATGTGGACAAGTCCTTCAAGCCCTTCCTCGAGTTCTATGAATGCGCCGTAGTCGGTTATGCTTACCACCTTCCCGGCAATACGCTTGCCCGCGGGGTACTTTTCCTCGATATGCACCCAAGGATCGGGTTTTTTCTGTTTATATCCGAGAGTCACCCTCTCTTTTTCTGCGTCATATTTCAGCACGACGACCTCTATGTCGTCGCCGACCGCAAAAAACTCGGACGGATGCGATATTCTGCCCCATGATATGTCCGAAATGTGAAGGAGGCCGTCGATTCCGCCGAGATCTACGAACACTCCGTAATCCAGTATATTTTTTACTATGCCGGGCAGAAGCGCCCCTTCCCTGATCTTCGTGAGTGTCTGTCCTTTCTGGACCGCCCGCTCCTCTTCGATGATCGCCCTTCTCGATACGATCACGTTCGAGCGTTTATTGTTGATCTTCAGTATCCGGAATGAAAGTTTCTGGCCTATAAGGCTGTCGAGATCTTTTATGATTTTTGTGTCTATCTGCGAGCCGGGGAGAAACGCCCTGACGCCGCCGATATCCACATTCAGGCCGCCCTTTGTTTTTTCTACGATTTTCCCTTCGATATCAGATCCTTCCTCGAGAGATTTTTCGAGTATGTCCCAGGTCTTTATCTTGGACGCGCGTTCCTTTGAAAGCCTGATCATGCCTTCCGAATCGCGCATGTTTTCGACGTATACCTCCAGGGCGTCTCCTGTTTTCAGCGCCATGAGCTCTTCTTCCGTGAATTCATCACTCCTGATGTATCCCTCGGATTTGTATCCAATGTCTACGATGATTACATCCTGCTTGATGGCAAGTACTTTACCAGACAGCAAAGCTCCTTCCGAGACTTTTTGAAACGACTCTGCATAAAGTCTTTCCATTTCGTTGTTATTCATTTCCATTACAGGATTCCCCTCCTATATCTCTAATTCTTTTTTCGACTTTCTTTATGATCCAGTCCGGCGTTGAAGCACCGGCGGTAATTCCGATATTTTTTGTATTTTCAAACCACTCTTTTTTCAGCTCTTCCTCGGTCTCGATATGGTATGTTCTGACTGACAGGGACGCGCAGAGATGTGCGAGTTGCGTTGTGTTCGCACTGTTCTTGCCTCCGACTACTATCATAACATCAACCTTTCGGGCCATATCGGCGGTTTCTTTGAGCCGCAGGGCCGTAGAATTGCATATAGTATTATATACTTTTACCTCTTTTACGTGTTCAATGATATTGGAAAGCAGCTGTTTCAGGGCTTCAACCGGCTGCGTGGTCTGCACCACAATTCCTACCCTGGCCTTGAGCTGGGGCGGCGGCGTGTTGCCATTGACGACCACGGCATCTTCACCCGCGTAGCTCATGATACCCTTCACTTCAGGGTGGGTGCTGTCGCCGAGGATCACCACCTGGTAGCCGCTGTCTTTCAGCAGTTTCGCATAATGCTGCGCGTTTTTAACAAAGGGGCAGGTGGCGTCGATCAACCTGAAACCGCGGCTCGATATCGTATCATAAATCTGATGCGGTATCCCATGGGTCCGTATGATAAGGGCCTTGATTTCTTTATCCTGAATGTCATCGATATCATTCAGCGGGAATATGCCTTCGTCCTTCAGTTTTTCGATGACCTGCGGATTGTGGATGATCGGACCCAAAGTATAGACACCCTCGGGTATCTGCTTGCCGATGTCAAAGGAGATATCGATGGCCCTTTTGACCCCAAAGCAAAACCCCGCCCTTTTTGCCATAATTACTTTCAACAGTTCAAATCCCTCTTTTTCCCGTCAGGCATTACGGTCCTTTTTTGATTATATCAAGGATTTTCCGAAAAACATTGTCCACCGACAGGCCGGTGGAATCGATGACCTGCGCGTCGTCAGCCTTTTTCAGGGGTGCGAGGTCCCTGCCGGAGTCCCGGGCGTCTCTTTCCATGATATCCAGGCGTATTTTGTCAGCGTCTATGGCAAATCCCCTGGAGCTCAGTTCCAGAGTCCTTCTCCTGGCGCGTTCTTCCACCGAGGCATCGAGATAAAATTTCATATGCGCAGAAGGAAATACGACCGTGGTCATATCGCGTCCTTCGGCCACAAGGTCGGAATGGAGTGCGGCGTCTCTCTGAACGCTCATGAGATGTTCCCGTACCGGCTTCCTGGCTGAAAATACCGATGCGTAATGTCCTGCCTCAGGGGACCGGATCTCCCGGGATACGTCGTCGCCGTTGAGCAGTATCATTCCTTTTCTGAATTCGACCTTTGTCTTTTCCAGTGCCGGGATCAGCTCTTCGTCTGACGCGTCTTCCCTGACGCCGAGGCGCACCAGATTTAAGGCAACCGCCCTGTAGAGCGCCCCGGTATCGAGATATTTATAGCCGAGTTCTTTCGCGACGAGTTTCGCGATGGTGCTTTTGCCGGCGCCGGAAGGACCGTCTATGGCGATCACCTTTTTCACGATGAAAGCCTCCCTATGAGGTCAAAGAATCCGGGAAACGATATGTCAACTGCCGATGCGCCGTTGATGACCGTTCTGCCCCCTGCCGCCAGGGCGGCAACTGCCATGGACATGGCGATCCTGTGGTCTCCGTGACTCTCGACCTCGGCGCCGTGCAGCTTTCCGGTGCCCCTGATGCTGAGACCGTCAGGGTATTCCTCGATCGCGACCCCCATTTTTCTCAGTTCAGCGGTCATTGTCTTTATCCTGTCTGATTCCTTTACGCGGAGTTCTTCGGCGCCTCTTATGACTGTCGTGCCCTCTGCCAGTGCCGCGGCAACGCACAGGATGGGAAATTCATCGATAAGGGACGGCACTATTTCCCCTGAGATCGAGACCCCTTTCAGATCCGCCCTTCCTTTGCAGAATAAATCAGCGACAGGTTCCCCGGAGACATCACGGACATTCCCGATCCCGATGGAGGCGCCCATATTTTTCAGGACTTCGAGGAGGCCGGTGCGCGTGGGATTCAACCCGACATTTTTCGCGGTGATTTCTGCCCCAGGAATAAGCAGGGCCGCGACGATAAAGAACGCGGCCGATGAAAAATCTCCGGGCACGAGCGTGTCCAGGGCCCGGAGCTCTCTCCCTCCCCTGACAGTGATGCGCAGCCCGTCCACTGTTATATCGGCTCCGAAGGCCGGGAGCATCTTCTCAGAATGGTCGCGTGACCTGACCGGCTCGACGATTTCCATATCTCCCTCCGTGTACAGCCCGGCGAGGAGCAGCGCTGACTTTACCTGCGCGCTTGCCACCGGCATCACATAGGTGATCGGCGACAGGTTCCCGCCCTTTATGGCCAGCGGCGGATAGCGGCTATCGTCCCGCGCGATAATGTGGGCGCCCATGAGGCTGAGGGGCCTGATCACCCTTCCCATCGGTCTCGTCCTCAGGGAACGGTCTCCGGTCAGGACAGAGAAAAACGGGTTGCCGGCAAGAACACCGGAGAGGAGGCGTATCGTGGTGCCCGAATTGCCGCAATCGATTACATCCCCAGGTTCGGACAGCCCGCGCACTCCCTTGCCGTGTATCGTCAGGGTGGCACCCTCATCGATGATCTCTATCCCGAGACTCCTGAACGCGTTCATGGTGCTGAACGTATCCTCCGCCCTGAGGAAGTTCCTGACGGTGCTCGTCCCTTTCGCGAGAGAGGAAAAAATAACTGATCTGTGGGAAATTGATTTGTCAGGCGGAGGGGAAAACTCGCCTTTAAACACCTTGGCCCTGTTGAGTTCGATCCTATCCAATCGTTTCCCTCAGAGCCCGGGCCTTCCGGAATTCCGCCTTCAGAGAATCCGAATTACCGGCCTTGAGATATTGGTCCAGCTTGTCCAGGTTTTTTTGAAAGACGGCAAGCACTTCGACAAGGTTGTCCCTGTTCAGAAGGCAGATATCACTCCACAATTCTTCCGAACTCGAAGCGATTCGCGTCGCGTCCCTGAACCCCCTGCCGCTGAAAGCAAGATATGATCTGTCCATATCGGCAACTGTGTTGACCAGGGCGTACGCGATCAGATGGGGCAGGTGGCTCACCGCCGCGTAAATCCTGTCGTGCTCTTCGGGGGAGAGGGTGACGATCTCCGAACCGAAGGCCTTCCAGAGTTTTTGAATTTTTTCGAGTGCGGCAAGATCAGAATTTTCAGTCGGCGTAATGATGCATTTGGCTTTTTTGAAGAGTTCGGCATTTGCTGAATCAATGCCGGAACGGTCGCTGCCCGCTATCGGATGTCCGCCGATATAATGGACATCTTCCGGGATGATTTTTTCTATTTCCCGCACGAGAGTGCCCTTTACACTGCCGACATCGGTCAGCACCGCCCCTTTTTTCAGTGCAGGGGCGATCTTCTTTGCCAGATTGGTGAACGAACCGACGGGAGTCGAGAGCATTACCAGGTCCGCTTCTTTGCAGGCAGCTGCAGGGTCCTGTTCAAAAGAGTCTATGATGTTCCTCTCTTTTGCCCTGAGAAGGTTTTCCCTGTTTCTCCCGCAGCCGGCAATGGAGCGGCAGAGGCCGTTTTTCTTCAGCGCCAGCGCGAAGGAAGCGCCGAGCAGGCCGACTCCGATTATGGTTATTCTGTCAAACATGTTTTCTGTCTCTTGTCATTATATTTCCCTGCCTACGGCCTGTGCTATCGGTTTCAGTTCCTTCATCAGTTTTTCGAACTCGCCGGGTATCAGGGACTGGTCCCCGTCCGACATGGCCTCTTCAGGATTCGTATGCACCTCTATAATCAGCGCGTCGGCTCCGGCCGCGACAGCCGCCTTTGTCATGGCCGCGACCAGCTCCCTCTTTCCGACTCCATGGCTCGGATCAACGACGACCGGAAGGTGCGTCAGCTGCTTCAAAAGAGGCACCGCGCTGAGGTCCAGGGTGTTTCTCGTAGCGGTCTCAAACGTCCGTATCCCCCGCTCGCAAAGCATCACCTGATGATTTCCGCGCGACATGATATATTCTGCCGACATGAGCCATTCCTTTATCGTGGAAGACAGCCCCCGCTTCAGGAGCACAGGCTTCTGCGCAGAACCCACCTCAAGCAGCAGCCTGAAGTTCTGCATGTTCCTCGCTCCGATCTGGAGGATGTCGGCATATTCGGCGATCACCTCAAGGTCCCGCGGGTCCATAATCTCCGTGACGATCGGGAGCCCTGTCCTTTCCCGCGCCTCAGCGAGATACTTCAGTCCCTCTTCCCCGAGCCCCTGAAAAGAGTAGGGCGAAGTCCTTGGTTTGTATGCCCCGCCCCTCAGGAAGGCCGCGCCGCCGGCCTTTACCTTTTCTGCGATGCTTGTCAGCACGGTCCTGTTCTCCACGGCACAGGGACCTGCCATGACCGGTATTTTTTTGCCCCCGATTTCGATTCCCCGCACGGATATGACCGTATTTTCTTTCCGGAACTCACGGCTCGCCAGCTTGTAGGGTTTCAGGATCCTGACGACATTCTCTACCCCGGATGCCGCGCGGATGGAATCCTCCTCCTCCTCGGTAACTTTCGAGGTATCACCGATAACTCCGATAATGAGCCTCTCTGTCCCTTGGGAGATATGCGCCTTCAGGCCGCGGCTCTCCAGCTTCTTTACAATATGCTTTATCTCATCGTCTGTCGCGCCGGTCTTTAAAACAATGATATCCATTTTTTCTTCTCCTCTTTTTCAGCTCATCACGCATGGTGAAAAGCAGCCTTTCACGGTCAAGGAAGATCCCGGGAATTCGGCAACAAGCCGGCGGTTATGAGCCGCTGACTCTCTTGAACGCTTCTATAAAACGGCTGTTTTCTTCCGGCAGCCCGATGGTTACCCGAATGGCGGCCGGTCCCATCGGTCGTATGATAACGCCCATCTTCAGGAGGCCTTCGTAAACAGCCATCGCTTTTTCAACAGGTATGTAAAGAAAGTTTGCTTCGGTGGGGACGTACGTTACCCCGAGCGCGTCAAGTTCACTGTACAGGTATGTCTTGCCCGCTTCGTTGATGTTTCTGGAATGCGATACATGCTGCGGGTCGTTTAACGCCGCGACCGCGGCCCTTTGCGCCATCGAGTTTGTATTAAAAGGCGCTCTCATCCGGTTCATATTGGTTACTATATCCTTTTTCGCGATGCCGTAGCCGATTCTCAGTCCTGCAAGGCCATATATTTTTGAGAACGTCCTGAAGATGAGAATATTCTTTTTCGTATGAAGATATTTTATACTCTTCGCGTAGTCAGGGTCGGTCACATATTCGCAATACGCTTCATCGAGGACAACAAGTATGTTGTCAGGGACTTTTTTCAGCATCGCTTCAAACTCATCTTTTTTGTTGATCGTCCCTGTAGGGTTATTCGGGTTTGCGATGAAGAGCATTTTTGTCCGTTCCGTGATCGCGTCAGCCATCGCCTCCAGGTCATGGGTATAATTTTTCAGGGGTATCTGGATCGCTTTTCCTCCGACACTCTGTACGGACATGGAAAAGATGACAAAGGAGGGGACCGCCATGACCGCTTCATCACCATCCTGCATATAGGTCCTCGCTGCTACTTCGATGAGTTCGTTCGAACCATTGCCCAGGATGACTTCCTCTTCGCGTACCGACAGCTTTTCTGCCAGTGCTTTCTTCAGGTAATACCCTGCGCCGTCAGGATACCGGTTGAGGTCGCTGAGGTTCTCTTTGATCGCCTCCAGCGCGGCAGGAGACGGGCCGATCGGGTTTTCGTTCGAGGCGAGCTTTATCGAATGCGATATGCCAAGTTCCCTTTCGAGTTCCTCGACGGGCTTGCCGGGCACGTAGGGCTGAATGCCGAGCACATACTCGGGCGGTTTGATCACTGTATCCTCCCCTGGGGATAAGATCCCAATAGTTTCAGATAGAGGCAGTTCTCCTTTAACGAGTCGACCGCCTTCTTTACTTTTTTATCTTCGATATGCCCTTCCATATCCACAAAGAATATGTATTCCCACGCCTTTCGCTTGGAAGGTCTCGATTCTATCTTGGTGAGATTGATCTTCGCCCTCTTGAAGGGAAGGAGGACCTCGTAGAGTGCCCCGGGTTTGTGTTTGATCGAAAACATTACCGAGGTCTTGTCATTGCCGGTGCGCTGCGGAAATTCCTTCGAGATGACGAGGAATCTCGTGATGTTCCTCCGGCTGTCCTGGATGTTTCTTTCGAGTATGTCGAGATCGTAGATGCGGGCCGCGATTTCGCTGGCGATCGCGGCGGTATCCTTTTCCCTCGCTGCCAGTTCCGCTGCCTTTGCGGTGCTTGTCGCTTCCCTTGCGGGCACGCCGGGCATGTTTGATTCGAGCCAGCCCCTGCACTGGGCAAGCGCCTGGGGATGGGAGTAGATCTTTTTTATCTTTCCGATCGCGGTCTGCTTCGAAAGCAGGTTATGCGATACCTCAAGGATTATCTCCGCGACAACCTGAAGGTCCGAGTCCATAAACATGTCAAGGGTGTAGCTGACCACGCCTTCGTTGGAGTTTTCGATAGGCACGACCCCGTATTCCGCCTTGCCTGTCTCGACGTTTTCGAAGACCTTTTTGATGCTGTCAACCGGCAGGAACGATGCGGACGAACCGAAATGCCGCAGTGCTGCCAGGTGTGTGAAGGTGGCGAGGGGGCCGAGGCAGGTGACCTTCAGGGGTTCTTCAAGGGAGACGGAAGCTGAGAGAATTTCCCGGTAGATCGACTTCAGCGCGTCATTGGGGAAAGGCCCCTTGTTCTGGCCGGTGAGCCGTTCGAGTATCTGGCGTTCTCGGTCCGGCTTATAGAACGTTGTTTTCTGGGTGCGTTTGATGTTGCCTATTTCAATGACGAATTCAGAACGCCTGTTGAGAAGGGTGAGGATCTCGTCGTCGATTGCGTCGATGTTTTTTCTGAGCCTGTCCAGTTCTTTCACGATTGCCCTTTAAAAATTGAAGAAACCCATCCCTGTCTGAGGGATACGGGTTTCCGATTAAATGTTAATATTACTGAATTATCCTTATTTTTTCAAGGTGTTTAGGGTATCTGACAGCGACAAAGAGAACTTTATTTCTTAAGGGGTGCAGGAGACTCTTCAATGCATTTTGAGGAATGGAAGAAATTCGTGAGTAGGAGAGGTTGCGGGAAGGAGTTCTCAAGGAAGTCTGCAACGGTTTCAGGTGTTGCCGGCTGCGTATAGCCCCTTGGAATATGCACTGGAGCATTTCTGCTATATGTGCAAGATTTCTCTTAAGTATAAATATGGATGCCGATTTGGGCGATCACGGGTACGTGTAGAAACAAAGATTTTCAATAGAGTGAGCAAGGCAGCTTTACAATCTCTTTCTCTCGGTGGCGAGAAGTCCCACTCAGCCTAAAATAGCATTGAGCGTATCTCTCAATACCCCCAGCTTATAGGGCTTTGATAAAAATGCTTTGAACCCGTATTTGTAATACTCCGATACCACGCCTTCATCCGAGTACCCGCTCGTTACAATGGCCTTGACGTTGTTGTCCATTGAAAGAAGTCGCTCAACCGTCTCTTTTCCCCCCATCCCTCCACGAATCGTCAGATCCAGAATTACTACATCAAAGGGATTGCCTGATTCCCTGGCAGCACGGTATTTCTCTATTGCAGCTTCTCCGTCTTTTGCAAACTCAACATTATGTCCGAGAGCCTGTATCATTTCTCCGGCAACATTAAGAACAAGGTCTTCGTCATCCATGACAAGGATATTTCCCTTGCGGACAACGGACGAGACTAAGGTCATCGCTTCGATCTCCTTTTCTGCCTCAAGGGCCGGAAGATAGATAAAAAAAGTCGTCCCCTTCCTCAATTCTGAAGTTGCAATAATCTCGCCGCCATGGTTTTTGATGATCGACCATGAAGTTGCCAGCCCCAGCCCGCTTCCCTTCTCCTTGGTCGTGAAATAAGGGTCGAATATATTGTCTAAGTACTCTTGGGGTATGCCAATGCCACAGTCCTTAACCGAGATGACAACGTATTTCCCCTCTTTTAAAAGGTGAGGCAGTTTCAGCTCCGGAGCCT
>JAOUFP010000013.1 GCA_029858145.1 Nitrospirota bacterium
GTGAGGGCGACATAGATGACTGCCCCGCAGAGTGAAGCGGTCGCATATATCTCGGCCTTGAGGACCAGCGGGATCTCGCCTGAGAGCATATCCCTGATAATCCCGCCGGCAACGCCGGTCATGACTCCCATGATCACTGAAATAGAGCCGGGAACTCCGAGAGAGAGCGCTTTCCCGGTTCCGACTACGGTGAAGACCGCCAGACCGAATGCGTCAGCGAACTTGAGCGCCTTTGCCGGTGGCCGGAGAAACCTGGCGAGAACGAATATCAAAACGGCAACCGCTGTCCCGACAAAGATATATAAGGGATCAGAAATCCAGAAGACGGGATAGGCCCCGAGTATAAGGTCTCTCAATGTCCCTCCGCCAAGCGCGGTGGCAAGCGCCAGCACGAGCACACCGAAAAGGTCCATTTGTTTTTCCCCGGCCGCCAGAGAGCCGGTGATGGCAAATACCGCAACCCCGAACAGGTCGAGAAAATAGATCATCAGATCACCTGCCTCTGTCCCAGCCAGGACGATTTCATTAAAGAGATGATAATACGTTGCGGCCTTTAAAACAAGACGTTTTTAAAAACGGACATTTTTTAAGAGGATGCCTGCCTTCTTACTCATTGCCCGTTGCGGTTGTCAGCGGTACTCGTTGTTCGTTGCTGTCTTTTATCTGTCCAGCGTCTCCCTTATCTTGCCAAGCAGTTCTTTTGGGCTCGCCGGCTTTGAAATAAAATCCAGGCCCTTATCAAAAATGCCCTTTTTGTGGATTATGTCCGCCGTATAGCCGCTGGTAAAAAGAATCTTGATGTCAGGCCTTATCCTTTTTGCTATGTCCGAAACCTCTTTGCCGCTTTTCTTCGGCATTATAACATCGAGGAGGAGGAGGTTGACCCTGTCCTTATTATCTTCAAACTTTGCAACCGCATCCTCTCCGTCCACCGTCTCTATTACCGTGTATCCGCTTCCTTCAAGCACATGCCTTGTAAAGCCTCTTACTTCCTCGTTGTCTTCCGCGATCAGTATGGTCTCTTTTCCGCCCGAAGGCACGGCAGAGACCGCGTACTGCTCTTCTTCCTCCTGCGTTCTCGAAATAAGAGGGAGGTATATCTTAAACGACGATCCCTTTCCCGCCTCGCTGTAGACATTGATATGGCCGCCGTGCTGCTTGATTATCCCATACACTATGGAAAGCCCGAGTCCCGTGCCTTTTCCGAACGCTTTGGTGGTAAAGAATGGTTCAAATATCTTCTCCCTCGTCTTTTCATCCATTCCCGAGCCGGTATCGGAAACCGTAAGAAGGACGTAGCGCCCCGGATTTGACATGCCGTACTGATGGGCATACTCCTCATCGAGTTCCACAATGCCTGTGCTTATGGACAAGACGCCTCCATCGGGCATGGCGTCCCGCGCATTCGTGAAAAGATTCACCAGGACCTGTTCCATCTGCCCCGGGTCCACCATCACCGTCAATTCCCGTTCATCAAGCCGTGTTTTCACCTCTATGTCCTCTCCGAGGAGCCTCTGGGAAAACTTTTCTATTCCCCTTATAATCTCATTCGGATCCACGGGCCTTGGTCTGATTATCTGTTTCCTGCTGAATGCAAGGAGCTGTCGGGTCAAATTGGCGGTCTTCTCTCCCACCGCAAGTATCTGGTCCGCGTAATGCCTGAGCGGGCTGTCTTCGTCCAGACGTCCGCTTAAAAGGCTTCCGTAACCGAGTATCGCGGTCAGCATATTATTGAAGTCGTGGGCTATGCCTCCTGCCAGTTGTCCGACCGCCTCCATCTTCTGGGACTGGCGGAGCTGCTCCTCAAGCTTCTTCTGTTCGGTTATGTCCTCCTTGATGGCGACAAAATGCGTAATTGTTCCGTCTTCGTTCTGTATGGGTGAAATGGAGGCCGACTCCCAGAAGAGTTCCCCGCTCTTTTTCCTGTTATGAAAATACCCGTGCCATATCCTGCCTGAAGTAATGGACTCCCATAACCTTTTGTATTCCTCCGGGGAGGTCTCTCCCGACTTCAGGATTCTCGGATTCTTCCCCAGGACCTCCTCAAAGGTATAGCCTGTTATCTGCGTGAACTTGGGGTTTACAAACTCTATATCCCCTTTGGCATCGGTGATTACAATGGAAACAGGACTCTGCTCCACCGCGTGAGACAGTTTTACAAGGGATTCATGTCTGCGAAGCAGCTCAGCCTGATAGCCCCTTATCTCATCGCGCATGCTTGCGAAACTCCCCACCAGAGTGCCGATTTCATCACTCCTTGCCTTCGGCAGGCCCGTGTCAAAATTCCCTTTGGCAAGCATTTCCGAGGCATGGGCGAGCTGCCTCGCCGGTCTGCTTACCACTCTCTCCAGCGTCAGCCCGATAAGCAGGATAAAGCCAGCCAGGATAGAAAGCAGGGTTATCAGCATCTCCCTGTTCTTTTTTTTAATCTGCGTAATGACAGGGGCAAAATCCACCCTGACGATCATCTTTCCGAGATTTGTATCAAGGTAGGATATGTTCTGCTCCAGGGCACGGATATCCCCTTTTTGCTCAACGGGTGTCCGGGGAAGAGGGTTGAGGGGATAAATGGTTTTGCCTTCCGCATTGACAAGCTCGATGCCTGCCCAGTCCCTGTTCTTTTCCCTGAGGGAGTCAAGATTTTCATAAATCGCATCAAGCTGCCGCGCCAGCAATAAAGGGATCAACCCTTCAACAACGCTGTCGAGATGCCTTTCTGTGGCTTTCCGGTAGTTGGTTTCGATGTTGGCGACGACGCGCGGCGACCAGTACGCGTACAGGTATGCAAAGAGAATAAGGCTGAACAAAAACAGAGGCAGCAGCGCCTTTATCCGTAAACTCATAAAGAACTAGTTCTCGCTCCAGAACGGGTCCCAGTATTCATCAATTCTCAGGTCCCGCATTACTTTATAATCATCCATGGTGGTAGAAACTATTTCCTTGATCGGCACTTTTGACAAGAGTTCCTTGCCCTCTTTGGTCGCGTACAACTCAATGAAGGCCTGGCGCACCTTTTCCCTGTCCTCCTGGGGCACCCTCGGATGCGCGGCCACGGGATGCGGGGGGAAGGAAGTCGTGGTATATAAAATCCTGAGGGCATCCCTGATCGACTGGTCCTGCTGCTGGAAGGTCTTTTCAACGCCGCCTCCGGCAACCGCCAGCTCCTTTGCGACATGCAGATACACAGAACTGTGCGTCTTGACATAGAGAGGGACCACCTTGACGTGATATTTGCGCTCAAGCTCGGCCCGCGGCAGCATGCACGCGCCGATAGCGTTCGGCGAGGGGAAGGCGACCTCCTTGCCGTCGAGCTCGGTTACGTCCTTGATGGGGCTGTCCTTGTGCGTCACAATAATCCCCCGCAAGAGGACCTTGTCCCGAACGAGGGGGATATAGCCCTGCAGGTCCGCCGCCTTCAGCACGTGATAGGGGTTCATATATGCAAAATCCAGTCTGCCGCTGACAAACTCCTTCTCGAAATCCTGAATCTGAAGGGTGCTGATGAGATTGAAATGAAGTCCTGTACGTTTTTCGATTTCATCAATGATGGGCTTCCATATCGCATGGAGCTTGCGCTGCTCGAATTGCGGGACCACGCCGAAAGAGTAGACATCGGCCGCGTCTGCGTGGCGGACGCTGATCAATACCGCAAAACATAAAATAAGACATGCTGTTAACCTTATGAATTTGTTGAATAGTTCCATCATCGGCGTGCACCCCCTTTTAAAAAAATGATATACCATATACATGTTGAAAGTATAGATAGTTTTTTTCTCCATAACGTATCGCGCCGGGAGCCGGGAGCATAGAGCTGTTTGCTGGAACCTGTCCCAAAATCGGCTGTTTCTGAAAAGGCTGTCATGCCCGCCGAAGGCGGGTATCCGGAACGCCTTGAAAACACTGGCTTCCCGTCCGCACGGGAATGACAAAAACTTTTGATTTTGAAATAGGTTCTCATCACCATTCACCGTCTTTCTCACTCATTGCTCGTTGCTCGGTACTCATTGCTGTTTTCAGCGGCACTCGTTGCTCATCGCTGCATTTCGCAGAATTGCTGCATTCCTCATCGCCTTAAATAATTGATTTATCTATGAACTGTTTGTGCTACAATTCCGGCAGGAAATTTTCTTTGAGGGGATGAGGGGAGTCCTGGGGAGCAGAAATAAAATA
The DNA here is from genome assembly GCA_029858145.1 of Nitrospirota bacterium. Lineage (GTDB taxonomy): Bacteria > Nitrospirota > Thermodesulfovibrionia > Thermodesulfovibrionales > UBA6898 > JAOUFP01. The sequence goes on from JAOUFP010000013.1 coordinate 4,171, forward strand.
CATAGAAACCATGAGTTCATGCCTGTGCAATACGAAATATCCTTATAAATACCTGAGGATGGGGAACTGGTGAAGATGCGACTGGAAATTGAAGGGGCCAAAGGAATCCGTCTTGACCACTGAAAAAATCACAATAGCCCAGCTTGAATCTTTTCTTTTGAAGGCCGCTGACATCCTGCGCGGCAAGATGGATGCCTCGGAGTTCAAGGAGTTCATCTTCGGAATGCTGTTCCTCAAGCGTCTGTCGGATGAGTTTGATCGCAAGCTCCAATTGTGGAAAACCTCTGGGACAAATACGCAGTCTCAAGCCGGGAACTGGAAAGTAAACGGGCTGAGACATTGAAAACGCTGGATGGGTTTCTTCAGAAACTGGGATACATCCCCTTGCCCTGAGCGGAAAAAGGCGGGGTAAGAACGTGGGGACAGATCGGTAAATAAACCGGCAAATAATACCTGCCAAATCTATTTTTAGCTTGCTAAAAGTTATTTTATTATATAGAGTTAAGTATTGAGAATAATCGGCAAATAAATCGGCAGAAATAGGGTTGAATTGACTTCACAAATACACAAAATGACGCCATTGTATCCGGAAGGGGCTGAAGAACTTCATGACCTTGCGTTGGCGGTAATCCAAAAGTCAGCGACCCTCGGCAGCCGCCAGCATCCTGTTACACTCAATTCATTGCGGGAATTGCTCCGTATCATCAACAGTTATTACTCCAATCTGATCGAGGGGCACAACACGCATCCTTATGACATCGTACGCGCGATGCAGAGGCGGTATGACGCCGAACCGGCAAAACGCAATCTGCAGATGGAGAGTGTTGCCCATATCACTGTTGAGAAGGATATGGAAAAAAGATTACAGGAAGAGGCTGAGCTTAATATTGCAGGCCGCGGATTCCTGTGTGATTTACACAGGGCGTTCTATCGTCAGTTGCCGGAGGAATTTCTGATCGTGAAGGACCCTGACACAGGCCGCGAAAGCCGCGTTATACCGGGCGAACTGCGGGCAGAAGAGGTAAAGGTCGGACGTCATCTGCCGCCCGCATCTCGTCTCTTGCCTGACTTTCTTGACCGGTTCGCGGAATTTTATGCACCGGACCGGCATCACGGCGCGGCAAAGCTGGTTGCTGCTGCTGCGGCCCACCATCGGCTTATGTGGATTCATCCCTTCCTCGACGGCAACGGCCGCGTTGCGCGTCTTTTCACGGAGTCATACTTCCAGCGGATTCCTCTCCTTGGTTACGGTCTCTGGTCGGCAAGCCGGGGGTTCGCCCGCCGGAACGTCGATTATAAGGCGGCGCTGACATGGGCGGACGCGCCACGGAGAAATGACCTTGACGGCAGGGGTAATCTGACGAACGAAGGCCTGATAAGGTTCTGCGGTTTTTTCCTCGAAGTATGTCTCGACCAGGTGGAATATATGAGCGGCCTATTGAGGCTGGAAGAACTGATTCAGCGTATCAGGCAGTATGTTGATCTTCGGAGCAGAGGCATGGTCCCCGGTCCTTCCGGTGAAAAGCAGCCGCTCAGGCCGGAGTCATCAAGAATGCTCCAGGAAGTCCTCATACACGGCATTGTGACCCGGGGTGACGTCATTGACGCCTCCGGGCTGAAGGAACGGACAGGGAGAACTCTGCTCGGGATGCTTCTCGAAGAGGGATTGCTGTCCGCGGATTCTCCAAAGGGCGAGGTGCGGTTCGGGTTTCCGATCCATGCGGCAGGATGGTATTTCCCGGATCTGTACCCGACTTTGGCGAGATGAGGGGAAGGGTGAAGAGTAAAGTGAGAGAGCTATGAGCCTTTTTTACTCAGTGCTTCACTTTCACCATGTCGTTACTTTACTGTTGGCTGTCTTTCACGTTGGTGCCAATAACTTTTCACAATTTACGATTTGCGATTCAACGCCTTAAATAGTTGATTTTTCTACGAATTGTTTGTGCTATAATTCCGGCAGTAAATTTTCTTTGAGGGGAAGAGGAAGCTACGGGGACCGGCAATTCAATTAGAAGTTCATTTGTCAAATCACCAAAATTGACTGTGGAAAAAACAAGTCGAATGGCAAAGAACAATGGGAATAACACAACCGATAGAATACTGGATATCGGCTTGCTTTCCAGTCATCTCTGGGAATCCGCGAATATTCTGCGCGGACCGGTAGACGCGGCAGACTTCAAGACCTACATTTTCCCGCTCCTTTTCTTTAAGCGAATCTCGGATGTCTATGATGAAGAACTCAATGCTGCTATTGAGGAATCAGGCGGCGATATAGAGTTTGCTCAGTTTGCGGAAAATCACCGTTTCCAGATCCCTGAAGGCAGCCACTGGGCTGACATCCGGTCCAAGAGCACGAATATTGGTCATGCTCTGCAAAAGGCAATGCGCTCAATCGAGCAGGCCAATCCCGATACTCTCCATGGCATCTTTGGTGATGCGGTATGGTCCAATAAAGACCGCCTATCAGATGCCTTGCTGAAGGACCTCATCGAACACTTCTCCCGTCTGAACCTTGGCAACCAAAACTGCAAAGCCGATGTCCTCGGCCAGTCATATGAATATCTGATCAAGAAATTCGCAGACCTCACCAATAAGAAGGCAGGGGAGTTTTATACTCCGCGCTCTGTTGTTGCCTTGATGGTCAGCATTCTTGCTCCCCAAGCCGGGGAGACAATATATGATCCCGCATGCGGCACCGGAGGTATGCTTCTCGAATCCCTCCATTATGTAAAAGAGCACGGAGGGGATGAACATCTGATGCTCGGCAAGCTCTATGGTCAGGAAAAAAACCTGACTACATCGTCAATTGCCCGTATGAACCTATTCCTGCACGGGGCTGAAGATTTCCATATCGAGCGCGGTGATACCCTCCGCCAGCCGGCATTTTACTCTGGTGATAGCCTTGCCGTTTTCGACTGCGTTATAGCCAATCCACCGTTCTCACTCGAAAAGTGGGGTGACGATGTCTGGCTCAATGACCCATACGGACGGAATTTTGCCGGTCTGCCGCCAACGAAGTCCGGTGACTTCGCATGGGTGCAGCATATGATCAAGTCAATGGCCCCTAAAACAGGCCGAATGGCTGTAGTTCTTCCTCATGGTGTACTGTTTCGGATGGCCAAGGAAGGCGAGATCCGACGCAAGCTCCTTGAAATGGATATTCTGGAGGCTGTCATAGGTCTCGGTCCAAACCTTTTCTACGGCACAGGGCTTGCTGCCTGTATCCTGGTCTTCCGCGAGACCAAGCCCAAAACACACAGAAAAAAGGTGTTGTTTATCGATTCGTCCCGCGAGTTCAAGACAGGTCGCGCCCAAAATGAACTACTGCCGGAACACGTGACGAACATTCATCATTGGTATTCTAATTACAGAGACATCGAAGGTATCTGCCGGGCCGTGTCTCTGGATGAAATCCGCGAAAACGACTTTAATCTCAACATCCCGCGTTATGTTGAGCCGGTTATTGAGGAAGAAACCATGACTGTTGAGGAAGCTATTGCTAACCTTAAGACTTCCCTCGAATCAGCCTATGCCGCAGAGGATCGTTTGAAAGATTTGCTTAAGAAGGCAGGGCTGATGTCATGAAATCCAAACGCATCACCCAATCTCAGCTCGAATCATACCTCTGGGGTGCGGCGACTCTGCTGCGCGGGCACATCGACGCGGGGGATTACAAGCAGTTTATCTTCCCTTTGCTCTTTTTCAAGCGTCTTTGCGACGTTTACGACGAGGAGGTCTCGCACGCGCTCAAGGAATCAGGTGGAGACAAAGAATATGCTGAGCTTCCAGAACAGCATCGCTTTCAGATACCGGCAAATGCCCACTGGAAAGCTGTGCGGTCCAAAGTTACAAATGTCGGCAAGGCGATTCAGGACGCTCTTCGTGCAATCGAGAAGACGAACCCCGATACTCTCTATGGTGTATTCGGCGATGCCCAATGGACCAACAAGGACCGGCTTCCAGACCAAATGCTGCGGGATCTGATCGAGCATTTCAGCTCTCAGACGCTTTCGCTCGAAAACTGCCCGGAAGATGAGCTTGGCGTCGGATACGAATTCCTCATCAAAAAGTTTGCTGACGACTCGGGACATACCGCGGCTGAGTTTTATACTAACAGGACGCTTGTCCATCTCATGACCGAAGTGCTTGAGCCTAAACCGGGCGAGTCCATTTATGACCCTACCTGCGGCTCTGCCGGAATGCTCCTATCCGTAGTCGCTCATCTGAAACGTCAAAACAAGGAATGGCGGAACCTCAAGCTCTATGGTCAGGAACGTAATCTGCTTACGTCGGCTATTGGACGGATGAACCTCTTTTTGCATGGTATTGAAGATTTTAAGATTGTCCGTGGTGATACACTGTCAAATCCCGCTTTTGTAGAAGGCGATCGTCTTAAACAATTCGACGTTGTCTTGGCCAATCCACCGTATTCAATCAAGCAGTGGGATCGAGATGAGTGGTCTGCAGATCCCTGGGGGCGTAACATCTATGGGACACCACCTCAAGGTCGCGCGGACTATGCTTTCTGGCAGCATATCATCTCCAGCTTGAAGCCGAAGTCTGGTCGCTGCGCTATTCTATTCCCTCACGGCGTTCTTTTCCGGAACGAGGAACTTGCCATGAGAGAAAAGCTCATTGCGCATGATATCCTTGAGTGCGTGCTGGGACTGGGGCCTAATCTCTTCTACAACTCGCCGATGGAGGCCTGCATTGTTATTTGCAGGGCGAACAAATCCAAAGAGCGCCGAAATAAGATTCTCTTTATCAATGCTGTCAACGAAGTCACACGCGAACGGGCGCAGAGTTTTCTGACTGATGATCATATTACTCGCATCAGTAAGGCATATAGGAAGTTTGAGGATATTGACGGATTTACCAAAGTAGCCAGTAACGATGAGGTAAGGGCGAAGAGTAATAACCTGAGCATTCCGCTTTATGTGAGGACAGAAGGGGCATTGAGGGTAGCCGAAGATGGGGCGGAATATCGAGCCGATTTGCTAAAAGATGCTATTGACAGTTGGCAGGAAAGTTCTAAAACACTTAGGACATCAATGGGAAACCTGCTCGAAGAGCTTTTAAAAAATAATTAACCTATTAGGTTAATTATTTTTATTTATGATATACTATGGATATATCCTTCAACAACAATAAACTGAAAAAGACATTTAATGAGGGAGCTCAGCTGGACGCGAAACACGGCAAGCATAGGGCAACCAAGATTCGTAACCGCATGGCAGAGTTCAGAGCTGCAAAGAGCTTAATGGACTTTTGGCCACCTAAAAGCGGTCCTGCTCGCTGTCATGAGCTTACAGAAGGGAAGAGGGCTGGTCAGCTTTCGGTCGATCTCGACCATCCATATCGACTGATTTTTGTACCTAATCATAACCCGCTTCCGCTCCGGACCGACGGCGGGCTCGACTGGTCTCGGGTTACGGCAATTACTATTATCGGAGTGGAGGACACCCATGTCTAAGCGAAACAACAGCGATTTTAAGCCTGATTATGCGGTCTCACCAGGGGATATCCTGCTTGAGTTTCTTGAAAACCTAGGCATGACACAAGCAGAACTGGCCGACCGTATGGGACTGGCACCAAAAACCGTTAACGAGATTATTAAAGCAAAAGCGCCGATAACGCCTGAAACTGCCCTCAAGCTTGAAAGAGTCTTCGGGCGACCAGCGCATTTCTGGAACAATTTAGAGCAGAACTTTCAGGAAGACCGCGCTCGCCTTGCGGAGCAGTCTCGGCTGAGGGTTCATTTGAGCTGGCTGAAGAAGGTGCCGGTAAAAGAAATGGCGAAGTTAGGCTGGATACAGAAGTTCTCTGACAGTGTTGCCCAATTGACAGAGGTGGTTCGCTTTTTTGGAATAGCCAGCCCTGAACAGTGGCAGAAGGTATGGCGCGAATATCAGGTTGCTTATCGTCAGTCCCGACGGTTTGCCCCCTGTGCCGAGGCTGTCTCAGCATGGCTGCGTCAGGGCGAAATAGAGGCGCAGCGGATTACCTGCGCAACATTCGATGCAAAACGATTTTTGCAATCTCTTGATTCCGCGCGCACCCTCACCCGTGAAGAGCCTCAAGTATTCCAGAGTCGCCTTGTGGATTTATGCGCAGGCACAGGGGTTGCAGTTGTGTTTGTCCCTGAGTTGCCGAAGACAGGTGTCTTTGGTGCTGTCCGGTGGCTCGGAACTAAGGCTGTCATTCAATTAAGTCTGCACTACAAGAGTAATGATCATCTCTGGTTCACTTTTTTTCATGAGGCCGGGCATATTATTAAACATGGCCGCAAGGAGGTGTTTCTTGAAGGAAACGGCATGGACAGCGATAAGGATGAGGAAGCTAACACATTTGCCCGCGAGAAACTGATACCATCACCCGCATATAAGCACTTTTTGTCTCACTGGAATAAATCCCTCACCCAGATTGAGAACTTTGCAAGAGAGATCGATATCGCACCTGGAATTGTTGTCGGTCGCCTCCAGCACGACGGTCATTTGCCGCGCGCTCATGGGAATGGGCTTAAGGTATATTATCACTGGGCTAAGAAAGAGGCGAATTGAAATGATATGTCGTTGAATGTCATAGAAATCGTCGGCGAGAATAGCTTCACATGAAAAGCAGAAGTCTTAAAGCTGGCTGGAAGATGGTCAAGTTCGGTGACGTGGTGAAAAACATCAATCTTGTCGAGCGTGATCCGGCAAAGGCCGGTATTGATCGCATTGTCGGACTTGAGCATATAGACCCTGAAAATCTGCACGTAAAACGGTGGGACATACCTGAAAATGGCACCTCATTTACTCGCAAGTTTGTACCCGGCCAGACGTTGTTCGGAAAGCGCCGCGCTTACCAGCGTAAAGTGGCTTTTGCAGAGTTTGAAGGTATTTGTTCCGGTGATATTTTAACCTTTGAGAGCAAGAACCCGAAAATTCTGCTGCCCGAACTGCTGCCGTTCATCTGCCAGACCGATGAGTTTTTCAATCATGCTCTCGGAACATCTGCCGGTTCCTTGTCACCTCGTACAAGTTGGTCAGCGCTTCAGAACTTCGAATTCCCCCTGCCGCCGCTGGATGAACAAAAGCACATCGCCGAAATTCTCTGGGCGGCGGATGAGGCGGTGGAGAAATACGCGACACTGACAAAAGAAATCAATCAGTATGTAGAAGCCGTTATTGAGAAGAACTTAACCTCAACGGATTCTGGCAGTGTTTTGGGTGATTACTGCCCATCTGATGGCGTCAGAATTGGTCCTTTTGGAAGCCTGCTGCATGCAAAAGACTATCAATCTCAGGGCATTCCTGTTGTTATGCCCGCAGACATTGAAGATGGCGTTATTCAAAAAGATAAAGTTGCTCGTATAAGCTTTCAAAAGGCAAAAGAACTTGAAAACTATTGTCTTTGCGAAAACGACATTCTTTTGCCCCGCCGAGGTGATCTGGCTAAAAGAGCTATCGTACTCAAGCCACAAGCCGGTTGGTTGTGTGGAACAGGCACAATACGAATCCGTTTAAAAGATGGGGTAAATCCCCACGCAGTTTTTTTGGCGGTGACGAGTGCATCAGCTAATCGTTGGCTGAATAGATTCGCAGTAGGAACTACCATGCCAAATCTCAATGCATCAACGATCAAGAAAATGCCGCTCCACCTACCAGATAGGCCTACAACGGCTGCGCTTGTTGATGATTTGAAAAAAGTTCTGGATGTTCTCCATCGTGTAAAAAAACATTACCAATCGCTCGTAAACCTTCGCCAAGTGCTTGTGGAAACAAAGATAATGGAGGGAGCCGCCCATGTGTAAAGCAAAAAAACTGTTTAGCATATGTGAGAAGAATTGTGAAGGATGAGATGAAGAAGAAAAAGCCGGTAAAGACGGACAGGCTTTATGGCGAGATCCGCACTGTTTTGGAGCAGGCGCGAACCTCGGCTTGCCGGGCAGTGAATTTTGCCATGGTGCAGGCTTACTGGCAGATCGGCAGTTTCTATCTCTCCTTTTCAAAACAAGACGCACTGCGTCTCAAATTTCGAAAGAAGAGAAGACGCACTGCTTTATCTCAAGTTTTCAAAATGTGGCGCAGTGGGTCACAAATTAGGACACTGTGAGGTGATAGCGTGACCCACTTTAACGAAGAAAACACTGTTGAGCAGATGGTCCTTGACGCCCTTTGCGGTAGAACGCAGTTAAATATGATCGCGGAAGAGGCTGCGCCTTACGGAGATCAGTTCAAGGACTGGAGATTTATCTCTGCAGAGGATCTTCCCCGTCAGTATTCGGATGTCTTCGTCGAAGCCATGGTTCGAGATGCCCTTATCCGTCTTAATCCTGAAATTAAGGCCCAGCCTGATAGGGCCGATGAAGTGCTCTATCGGCTCCGCACGATTCCTCTTTCAGTGCAGAGCGAAGGTCTTGTCCGGGTCAACGAGATGTTTGCCGAGTGGCTGAGAGGCGAGAAATCGATGCCCTTTGGTGAGCGGGGCGAGCACACCCAAGTTAAGCTGATAGACTTTTCCGACCATTCCAATAATCAATTTATTGCAACCAGTCAGTGGGTCTACCCCACAAAGGAAAATGGCAAGCGTTTCGATATTGTACTTCTTGTAAACGGCATCCCTTTGATTGTCGGAGAGGCAAAGACCCCGGTTCGCCCGGCAGTTACCTGGGTTGACGGTGCCAGCGACATCCGCAATGGTTATGAAAAAAGTGTGCCTCAGATGTTTGCGCCGAGTGTCTTTTCATTTGCGACAGAAGGCAAGTGCTTCCGTTATGGCTCTGTGCGCATGCCCTTGGATATCTGGGGTCCATGGCACGACCCTGACGATAAGTCCGAAGGCACACTGGCAGATGTTCAAAGATCTATTCGCAATATGCTCCGTCCTGAGGTGATTCTCGACATACTCCAGAACTTTACACTCTTTGCTACTGATAAAAAGCACCGGCGCATAAAGATTATCTGCCGTTACCAGCAATATGAGGCTGTCAATCTGATGGTAGAAAGAGTGGTCAAAGGATATCCGAAGAAGGGGCTAATCTGGCATTTCCAGGGCTCTGGCAAATCATTGCTGATGGTGTTTGCCGCGCAAAAGCTCAGGATGCATCCAAAACTCAAGAATCCCACGGTGATGATTGTGGTGGACCGCATCGACCTGGACACGCAAATTACCGCCACTTTCAATGCCGCCGATGTTCCCAATATGATCGGTGCGGGGACACGGCAGGAGTTGCAGAGCCTTCTTGGCCAAGACATTCGAAAGATTATTATCACCACTATCCATAAGTTCGGCGAAGTGGACGGAATGCTTAACGACCGCTCGAACATTATCGTGATGGTGGACGAGGCTCACCGAACACAGGAGGGTGATCTTGGTCGCAAGATGCGTACGGCTTTGCCGAATGCATTTCTATTTGGTCTGACCGGTACGCCTATTAACAAGCGCGACCGGAACACGTTTTGGGCCTTCGGAGCAGACGAGGACGAACAGGGCTATCTGAGCCGTTATTCGTTCCAGGAATCCATCCGAGACAAGGCGACTCTGCCGCTTCACTTCGAGGCGGTGGACGTAAAGCTCCATATCGACAAGGAAGCCATTAACGAGGCATACCGGCAGATTACCGGAGAGCTGAGTGAACAGGACCGTGACGACCTTGCAAAGCGGGCGGCCAAGATGGCAGTCCTTATTAAGGCACCTTCCAGGGTTCAGGCAATATGCCGGCACATTGTGAATCATTTTCAGGAAAAGGTGGAGCCGAACGGCTTTAAAGCGCAGGTGGTGACCTTTGATCGTGAATGCTGCGTTCTTTATAAGAAAGCGATGGATGATCTGGTTGGGGCAGAGGCAAGCTCAATCGTAATGTCCACACCGGGCGGCAAAGGCGATGAATTCGCTGAATGGAAACTGGACAAAGATCAGGAGGAGAAACTTCTTGACCGTTTCCGTGATCCAGGCGATCCGCTGAAGTATCTCATTGTGACCTCGAAATTGCTCACCGGTTTCGATGCTCCGATCCTGCAGGCAATGTATTTGGACAAGCCGGTAAAGGACCATAACCTTCTTCAGGCGATCTGCCGCACTAATCGACCTTACTCGAGAAAAACGCACGGGTTGATCGTTGATTACCTCGGTATCTTTGATGATGTTGCGACAGCCCTCGATTTCGACGAAAAGGCTGTTCAGCGTGTTATAACCAACCTCGACGAGTTGAAGAAGCAGTTGCCTGCACAGATGATGAGTTGCCTTGCCTTTTTCCCGAATGTGGATCGGACCGTGGGCGGATATGAAGGGCTTATCGCCGCTCAGGACTGCCTGCCTGATAATATTACGCGGGATCGTTTCGCATCTGATTTTTCAGTGCTCTCAACTCTCTGGGAAGCTCTTTCGCCGGACCAATGTCTGGTGCCGCATACAGCCGACTACAAATGGCTCTCTCAGGTTTACGAATCGGTGAAGCCGCCGAGTGGCCGCGGCCAGCTCCTCTGGCATGCACTCGGCGCAAAGACGATAGAACTTGTCCATGAGAACGTGCACCTTGAAACCGTTCGCGATGATATTGAAACTCTGGTTATGGATGCTGATGTCCTCGAAAGCATACTGAATACTAAAGACCCGAATAAGAAAGCCAAAGAGATTGAGATCAAGCTCATTGCCAGGCTGAGAAGACATAAAGATAATCCCAAGTTTATTGCACTGGGTGAACGCCTGGAAAAACTCAAGGAAAAGCACGAACAGGGTCTTCTCCACAGCCTTGATTTCTTGAAGGAGTTGCTTGCCTTGGCTAAGGAAGTTGTCGAGGCGGAAAAGAAGGTCGATCCAGTTGATGAACAGAGAAAGGCAAGGGCGGCTCTGTCGGAGTTGTTTGCAGAGATTAAGGGGAAGGATACACCAGTTGTTGTCGAGAGAATCGTTAGTGATATCGACGAGCTTGTGAAGACTGTGCGATTCCCCGGCTGGCAAAACACCAAAGCCGGAGAGCGCGAGGTACAGAAGGCCTTGCGCAAAGTGATTTATGTAAAATACTCGATCAAGGACCAGGATCTTTTCGACAAGGCGTATGGGTATATTAGGCAGTATTATTGAGGATTGATAAAGTCCTAGAATAGTTGGCTTAAAAAGGAGGCAGGGTACTCATCTGAAATATGGCCTTATCATGATCTCTAGGAATGAAAGGATATTTTGATGAATCGCACAGAAACAAAGAAAAGCCTTACGGACAAACAATGCTCCATATGCGGAAAAAGGTTCCCTGTCGCCGAGTTCTCTTACGGACGGAGAGATAACAGGTCATACTGCAAAAAATGCAATAAGGAGGAAGTGGCGGCTTATAGGCAGGGCGGTGTTGAAGCTGCCCGTGATTACAGGGAACGTAAAGGGCAGAATGGAAGACACCTTAACTATTCCGTAATTTCCTCCACTCCTTTTTGCCTAACACCGGAGACTCGCGATATAAAATTCCATGGTGGAATAATTAGGGGAGAGGTCGCGGACGTTATCATCTATCTCGGCCGCCACGCGGACAAAATCAAAATCGACATCGAAACGTCCGTCGAAAAGATCGCCCTGAACGAACAGAAATACCCCTTCGAACTGGCGAAAGACAATGCGATCAAGTACAATAAACGCGATTGACTGATGTGAGAATAAAATCATCCGGGAACCCGTAACGAACCATGAACCTGAATAAGATATGTCCAAATTGCGAAGCCGAGTATCTCCCGCATATCGAAAAATGCGCGGATTGCGGCGCTGACCTCCTCTTGCCCGAGGAGTACCAAAAGGCACAGGAGGAAAGAAAGCGGAT
>JAOUFP010000326.1 GCA_029858145.1 Nitrospirota bacterium
CATACTCGTCCAGGAGTCTGTTGAGTGCCTCCCGGGCCTTCTTCGCAGGGATGCGGGCCGGGTCGAAGTATACCCCGGCAGAGGTGAACGTCCTGTGCGGGAATATCCATCCGTAGCCGCTGCCCAGCTGTTCAGGGTGAAGGATCCAGACCATCTTCTCACGGACTTCAGGAATTACGTAATGCATCCCCATGTAGTGCCGGTTCTCAAGCCCGAGGTATCTCCTGACTGCAGAATTTGAACCATCGGCACCTACAAGGTATCTGAAAGATATTTCCCTGTCCTTATCCAGAAGGACATGCGAATCGCTTACATCCGTGACTGCCGTACCGGTCCATATGGTGATATTCTCATGCCTCCGTACCAGGGCGAGCTGATACTGCCCAAGGTCAACCCTGTCTATTGTATGGATAGGATGCACCGGCGCCAAAACATACTCTTTCCTGTTCAATGCAATGCTGTATTCCCCGAAGGTCAGCGCTTTGTCTAAAGGAAGGACAAAGTTTTTATTTAACACCGTCAGACCTCCTGCGCAGGTCTTCTGTCCTATTGTAACCTTCTTCTCGATTACCAATACACTCAGCCCCGTGCCTCCCAGCACCTCCGCGCATTTCAGTCCCGCGGGGCCGGCACCCGCAATCACAACGTCAAAGGATTCCATACCGTAAGCTCCCGTATCTGGCCGAAAGAGTTCTTTTCCTTCATTGTCCGCCAGTTCGCCGGAAATCGCAAGAGCATATTGAATGCGGCCCTCCCGTAGTTTCCAACGCTTTTTTTATCCTTTCCGCTGCGGTAAAATGAAGCATATGGATTCTTCAAAAACCCCGCAAAACAAATTCAGGGCCGCGTATAAGAGCCTCTCCGGGAGTGATTTCAACGCCAGGATAAAGGCCCTCGAAGAGATCCTGTTGTCGTGTGAGCTCTGTCCGCGCGCATGTCATGTCGACCGCACCTCAGGGGAAAGAGGCTACTGCAATACCGGCGACGCACCCTTTGTCTCGAGCTGGAATCCCCACTTCGGCGAAGAACGTCCGCTTGTGGGCAGGTACGGGTCAGGGACGATCTTTCTCGGCAACTGCAACCTCGGCTGCCTGTTCTGCCAGAATTACACGATAAGCCACCTTGGAGAAGGCATCGAGATTTCCCATGAAAAACTCGCAGAGATAATGCTCTCGCTCCAGGCTGAGCGATGCCACAACATCAATCTCGTAACGCCGACCCACCAGGTGCCCGCGATCGTCAGAGCCATGAAGATCGCCTCTGACAGGGGGCTTGAGATACCGGTCGTCTACAACTGCGGGGGCTACGAAGCGGTCGGAACGCTGAAACTGCTCGAGGGCATTGTAGACATCTATATGCCTGATTTCAAGTATGCGGATGCATCCCACGCCGCAAAATATTCCAACGCGCCCGACTACCCCGAAACAGCAAGGCTCGCCATAAAGGAAATGCACCGTCAGGTCGGCGACCTCGTCATAAATGAAATGGGGGTCGCGGAGAGAGGGCTTCTCATACGTCATCTTGTGCTGCCGGAGGATATCGCGGGGACCGCTGAAGTGGTAAAGTTCATCGCGGAGGAGATATCAAAAAATACCTATGTCAACATTATGGACCAGTACTATCCCTGTTACATGGCCTGGGAAAACCCTCCGCTCAACAGGAGGATCACCGGCAGGGAATTTTCCGCCGCGATACAGCACGCGATGAAGGCAGGGCTGAAGAGGATCGACGGCATAACCGTCTGAAGAAAAGGTTCGCCTTTCCCGTCCCGGGCCCTATGACTTCCGGCTCGTCTTGGCGGTGAACACGCTTAAATGCCTTTGCACATTGTCGCTCTCACAGCCGGGGCATTTGATCTTCGGCTTTGACTCATAATCCCTGAGAGAAAGAAAAACCGTAAATTCCTTCCCGCAGTCCCTGCAGACATATTCGTATGCCGGCATATACTCCCTCCTTTATCTCATACTTTTCCCGCTTCTCTCTCAATACTATCACGATGCCGGCTTCCGATAAATACCCTGTATGCCGCCGTACGGCTTCAGGTTAAATTCTCCCGGCGGAAGCAGCTCATGGATGCCGGTGATAAAAAAGCCTCCGGGCAGCAAGGAACCGGATATCCTTTCGAGGAATCCGCGCTGCAGCGATTCCTCAAAATAGGTAAATACAAGATTGCGGCAGAGGATGAGATGGAAGGAGCCGCCGGGCAGTTCCATGCGGATGTCCTGTTTCGCGAATTCTATGTTCTGTCTGAAATCCTTTAAGAGAGCATAGAATCTCCCTGAATGTTCAAAGGCCTGCCGGATCAGTTCCGGGGGCAGATCCCTGAGGCTGCTCTCCTCAAACAACCCCTCTCCTGCCCGCTCAAGCAGTTCGTCGTCTGTGTCCGTCGCGATAATCCGGAGGGGGATATCCCGGCCTTCCGCACGCATCACGCAGAGCTTCCAGATAATCTGCAGAGTATACGCTTCTTCACCCGAACAGCATCCCGCACTCCAGCAGCGCACCTCTTCTTCGCCGCCGCTCACGGCATGCCTTGCAAGGGAGGGAAGTATATGGGTCCTCAATACATCGAAGACACCCCGGTCACGATAGAAACGCGAGATCGTTATCCTGCAGAGCGAATCGAGCATCCGCCATTCCTCGGCATGCCTTTCGAGATATTCCCTGTAGGCAATAACACCTTCAAGTCCAAGCTCGGCGATACGCCGGCCGAGTCGCTTGCAGACCTGTTTCCTGACCTTGCGGAATCCGGGCCAGCGAAACCTCAGACGCGGCAGGCACCACCGCAGGAACTCTGAGCATTCAGGCTCCTTCACCCGCAGGACTTCGGGGCCTGTTCAGGCATTCTGTTTTTTCCCGGCCCGGTATACGACGACATCCCTGCTGATCTTGACCTCCTCAATATCGCCCTTCTCTATCAGAAGTTTCAGCGCGTTCAGCACCTCATCCACACCGTGGCTTCCCCGGTCGGTTTTTGTCCACCAGCCCGTTATCCCCTCCAGGGTATCTTCCTTGCCGGGACGGTTCCCGAGATAGGTCAATATTTTCCGGACAGTTTCTGTCTGCTCCGCCATCTTTTCCTCCTTTTCTTCCATCCTATAACAATCAACAGGGAACGTCCAGCAGCGCGGCACAGATGGCGGGGCCGTTAAAAATCTGCTACAATGAAACTGCGTTTCAGCACCGGCTGATGGTTTCCTCAAGGGAGGTCGAATTCAGGTGATACTTACAGCAATACTGGTTACGGAAGGACTACATGGATATTAAACCCTTTTCGGGATTGCTTGCTTCTTTCCTTGCCCCCTTTCTGCCTTATTTATTAAAGCAAAAGAAATATGCGGGTGCGGCCGGAGAACAGGGTGAATATGACTGGGAAACAGCAAAGGAACTGTGGCGCGCTCTCAGTCCCCGCATCAGACAATCGGCTGCCTTGCAGGAGACGGTCCAGGACGCGGCACTCTCTCCGTATGATGAAGATGCCCTGACATCCCTCTGTCTGCAATTCAGGAAAATGCTGCACAGGGACGTGAACCTCGCGGAGGAAATCGGCAGCATATGGGAGAGGTCGATGCAGGAGGAAGACCGGGAGATGCCCGCCACGGTCCCCGTCGAATGGAACTGGCAGGATATTTTCGACAGTGAGGACGAAGTATTGAGACGGCTCGAGATGATACGCCTCCTGAGAAAAGGCGTTCCCCCTGAAAAGATCGCCGGACAGTTCGCCACGGATACCCGCTACCTTTACAGGCTGAACGCCGCTTTTTCACTGAGCGGTTTGCAGGGCATCC
>JAOUFP010000327.1 GCA_029858145.1 Nitrospirota bacterium
GCGCCTGATCAGATTCAGAGTAATATTAGTCCCCATGCCCTGCCCATATCCGAGTTGTAGCATCAGCATCGCCAGCGGCTCAAGATAACGGGCACTCCTGAGCGGACCTGCATCCACAGGCTCAAAGCCCGCCTCCCTTATCAGTTTTGCCACAGTCGTTTTTGCCTCTCCGTCATCACCGCAGAAAAACATCGTAGGCATGCGTGATCCGAAGAGCCGGGATTCAGAATGGTACACATCGGCAAACACCGTATTAAATGCCTTCACCACCTTCGCTCCAGTGGCGATCTTCGCGATCTCTTCAGCTGCCGAACTCGTATGTCCAACCGCAAGCCCCGTCAGATCCGGACTCAACGGATTTGTGCAGTCGATCACTATTTTCCCCTGCAGAGGACCTGCTGCCTCAAGCGCCTCCCCGACATTCTCCCACCGTACAGAAAAAAGAATTGCGTCACTCTGCTGCACTGCTTCAGCAGGAGAGCCGGCAGCTGCATTTTCAACAGTGCCCGACAGGGATTTCAGTTTTTCCGGATTTCTCGAAAAGCTGAAAATAATTTTGTGCCCCTTTTTCGCCCAGAGCTTCCCTATACCGCTACCGATATTCCCCGCTCCAATAATGCCAATATTCATAATTCCTCTCCCGTGCCTGTTTGCCCAATCGAGAATTTCATTCTTCATCCTAATCGTATCAACCAACAGGGTGCATGTCAATGAAGAGTATGTTTTTTGCCCAGTCAAGCACCCCTTCCGAGGGATGGGGCATGGTTAGCGAGCTATGATATTTTTTATGAGCGGCGATTCGACATCGTGAGTGCCCCATCAGCGGCATGATGCAGTTTTTTGAAGATGTTGCTGGTGTAAGGTTAACGTTTACTCTGCTGCCCTTTTTTCGTTACATTTTTCGAAAAAAGCCATGTTGACGGTGACCATATCCTGGAGAAACTTTTTGTAATCCAGTCCGTACTGACTTTGGAGGGCCACAGCGATATCCGCATACCGCCCGAAGAGTTCCCCTACATTTGAGGCATTGTACTGATGGTTAAAATCCTTGCACAGGCTGTGCGCCTCATCGCTCCCAACATAGGGAGTATTCTCAAGCGCTTTCTCCACTTCACGGGAGATATCTTTCCTGAGTGCATCTGTTTCTTCACCGTGCACACGCCGCTGAAAGAGTTCTCCGACCGAAAGATTTTCGACATCAAGGCAGCTGTTCAAACGAGTGCAGTTCAGACAGCAGAATTTCAGCTCATCCTTCAGGGTCTCGATAAGCCAGGTTTCCAGGACATCCCCGAATGCGTCACTCTCCTCCAGGCTTGTGATCTCAAGAAGTTTCGAGACGAATTCTTCACTGTTTTCGGTTATCCCGGCAGGTGTTTCCCTGATTCTCTTCGCGTTTTCCGCTCCGACGATACTGCTTGCTACAGTTGCAAAATAATGCAGATCTTCAGAAAACAGAGAGAGCTTTTTTTTGAACTCCCTTCTGTTTATCTCATGGAGAATCGCCATCAGGGCAAAGAATTTATTGTCCGCCATCGCTCGCCACCCTTTG
Source organism: Nitrospirota bacterium (assembly GCA_029858145.1). Taxonomy (GTDB): domain Bacteria; phylum Nitrospirota; class Thermodesulfovibrionia; order Thermodesulfovibrionales; family UBA6898; genus JAOUFP01. The sequence goes on from JAOUFP010000327.1 coordinate 1,550, forward strand.
CTCAAAGGCCTTTTTCAGCCTGCCGGAAACAATATCCAGCTCTTCCTCTGCGTAAGGCTGCGCAGGGCCCGTACCCCAGACAGGACCGGGCCACGCGCGGTCTGTCCGGAAGCGGCCGATTACATGAATATGCAGCTGAGGGACAAGATTGCCCAGGGCCCCCGCATTGATCTTGTCGGGAGAATAAAGCTGCCGGATTATTTCCGAGGCAATTGCTATTTCTTCAATCAGGACCGCCCTGTCCGCGACATTGAGTTCGTAAATTTCACTCGTGCCCTCTCTTTCAGGGACGAGAATAAGCCAGGGGAAAGAAGAATCATTCATTAAGAGCACGCGTGACAATCCGAGCCGGACAACATCAACCGTATCCTCCTGTAATCTTTGATGGAGCATAAACATCAGCTAGCCGCCCGCTTGTCTCTGCACGAGAGAAATAGCACCGGTATCACAGGCGTTCCTGCATAACCCGCATCCAAAACACTTCCGCATGTCGATCTGAGCGCTCACCGACCCGTCTTTCCTCCTGCTGCCGATGGCTTCAAACTGACACCGTCCCTCGCAGAGACCGCACCCCGTGCAGAGTCCCTCATCTACAGCCGCCGCATGCTCAGCCCTTGCCATGGTCTCAACATGGATGGCAGAAAGGGTTTTCATCGCGAGACAGTCCCTGAGTGAACAGTTGCAGATAGCGCCGATAAAGGGAGTTACCATGGTCCAGATGGTGTGTATGGCACCCTGTTCTTCCATCCGTTCCATCTGGGCGACAGCCTCCTCCCGTTTCACAGCTTCAAGCCCTTCATCAGATGCCTTGCCGAAATAACTCATGTCAATTCCCTTATACCAGGCTTCGGCTCCGAAGCTGACCCCGTAGCAGCATCGCATCTCCTTTTTTGAAACAGACCAGCGGCACGCGCAGGGCATACGCACAACGGTGTCGGCCTTCAGGACCAGCTCCCTGATCTCTTCAATGGGGAGCACCTGGCCGTAATGTTCTTTTTGAGCCCGCGCTTCCATCTCGCTTTTTATGGCGCCTGGCAAACGGCCTCTCTTTCTGAAGATAGCTTCCAGCCGGCCGAGGGTATCAAAACCGTTTTTGAAGGTCGATTCAAGGAAATGTTCTATGAACGCCCGCCTCCTGAGATCGGAAAGCAGGTCATTCGAATAATTCGCCGCATTTTTATACCAGACCTGCCCATCCCCATGCTTTGTGCAAAATTCACACATCTTTTCTCCTGAACATTTGCGATTTTTTATTGTAAGTCTTTATCAGCGCTATACGCAAACAGTAAATGGATAGCGCGCGATATTCCCGTAGTCTTGCCACAGGAAATCTTAAAATCCCGCAGCGGATAAAAAAAATGCAGGGTAGGTGCTCCACCCTGCAATTCAGAAAAAAGCGCGGTACTTTCAGGGCTTCCAGTATTCAGTAAACTTCCCGTCCTTTGTAAGCCAGATGACATAGGGCGCTGCCGTCACATCTCCCTTTTCGTCGAATTTAATCATGCCGAGGGCGCCGCTGAATTCCATGGAATGGAGCTTATCCATTATCAGTTTGCCTTCGGTGCTTCCGGCTTCCCTGATTGCTGCCAGCATGATATTCGCCGCGTCATACGCGTATATTGAATAGGGGCCGAGTTCGCCGTATTTTGCCCTGTATTTCCCGACAAATTCCTTTGCGGTAGGAATGTTGTCGGGATCAGGGCTGAAAGTCAGATACGTTCCTTCAGCAGCCGCACCCGCTATCTCGATAAACTTCGGATCAATAGAACCGTCACCGCTCATAAAGGGTGCCTTCAGACCGATCTCCTTTGCCTGTCTGACCATAAGCCCCGCCTCCGTATAGATCCCTCCAAAGAATATCAGTTCGGGGCTCTTCCCTTTAATAGTGGTCAGGACTCCCTTGAAGTCCTTGTCACCCTGTATTATTCCGCCGTAAAAAACAACCTCCACTTTATCGCCAAGGGCCTTCCTGAATTCGTCAGCGAGGCCCTGACCATAGGTTGTCTTGTCATGGACGACAGCAATTTTTCCCAGCTTGAGCCGGCCTGTTACGAATTCCGCCGCCACTTTCCCCTGCTGGTCGTCACGCCCGCAGACCCTGAACACTCCCCTGTAACCTTTTTCGGTAAGCTGGGGATTCGTTGAACCGGGAGAAATCATGGGGATTTCCGATCTGTTGTACACATCCGAAGCGGGAATCGAGCAGCTGGAGTTAAAATGGCCGATC
>JAOUFP010000014.1 GCA_029858145.1 Nitrospirota bacterium
TGTATAAAGAACTGTCCGGGGTAAAAGGACTGCTCATGTTCAATCTGAACAAGTCAATTACATGGAACTATACTGCATCATTATTGAGAAAAGGACTGGTGAACTGAGTTGCCGAATGTTGTAGGGATCAGATTTAAAAGCTGCGGGAAAATATACGATTTCGAAATAAACAGCCTTGAAGTCCGCAAAGGTGACCGGGTCATTATCGATTCGGAGTTCGGCCTCAGCATAGGAAACGTTGCGGTAGACTCTCATTTTGTCGAAAACCCCATGAAGGAACTGAAGAAGGTCCTGCGTCTCGCGAATGAGGAAGACCTTCATCAGAAGCAGGAGAATGAAAAATTCGAAAAAGAGGCGAAGAGCTTCTGTTATGAACGGATCATGGCACGAGGCCTGCCGATGAAACTCGTCTGCTCAGAGGTCGCGCTCGACCGTAAAAGAATCGTTTTCTATTTTACGGCGGACGGCAGGATAGATTTCAGAGAACTGGTGAAAGACCTTGCGGCAAGATTCAAGACCAGGATAGAAATGAGGCAGATCGGTGTGCGCGACAAGGCGAAACTCGTCGGAGGATTAGGAATCTGCGGAAAGGAATTATGCTGCAGGCTTTTTCTGACTTCCTTCGAGCCGATCTCGATAAAAATGGCAAAACAGCAGGAACTCAGCCTGAACACAGGCAAGCTTTCGGGATCCTGCGGCAGGCTGATGTGCTGCCTCGGATATGAATATAACGAGAGTGAGGGCGCATCGGGGCGGAAGGAACCCCTTGAAACGGTAATAGAGACAGAAAAGGGTGATTTGATAGAGATTGTCGACGAATCATTGGATACCTTAACCCCGGATATCACCTGCTGCCCTTCGGGGCAGAGGATAGAAAGCCTGCCTTCAGCACAGGGAAGAAGTGAAGAGCAAAAGCCGGAAGGGACAGCCACCCGCAAGAGAAGAAGGAGAAGAAGACCAAGAAAAAGGTCCCCCAAGAAGAGTGAATAAGAGATTCTATGTAACAACCCCCATATATTATGTGAATGATATCCCGCATATAGGTCATGCCTATACCACGATAGCCGCGGATATCCTGGCGCGGTATAACAGGCTTCTCGGCAATGATGTTTTCTTCCTCACCGGCACCGACGAGCACGGCCAGAAGGTCGAAAAGGCTGCATCGGAGAAGGGGCGCTCACCGAAAGAGCAGGCAGACCTGATGGTCGAAAACTTCAGGGCCCTCTGGCAAAGGCTTGACGTATCGAATGATGCATTTATCCGCACCACGGATGAAGAGCATACGAAGACCGTGCAGGGTCTCCTGCAGATGCTTTTGGACAGGGGGGAGATCGAGAAGCGGTCCTATGCAGGATGGTACTGTACTCCTGATGAGCGGTTCTGGACGGAAAAGGATATTGTCAACGGCAACTGCCCTGACTGCGGGCGGCCTGTTGAACAGATACACGAAGAAAACTATTTTTTCCTGATGTCGAAATACCAGGAAAGGCTCATAAAACATATTGAGGAGAACCCGGATTATGTCCTGCCGGAAACGCGCAGGAACGAAGTGCTCGGCTTTCTGAAAAATAATGCGCTCGGAGACCTCTGCATATCGAGGCCAAAGCAGAGGCTCTCATGGGGAATCCCCCTTCCTTTTGACGAAAACTTTGTCACCTACGTCTGGTTCGATGCCCTCGTCAATTATTTTTCGGCAACGCGCTATCTTGTTTCTCATGCCGGAGAGGCGAAACTGGGTGATTTCTGGTGGCCTGCCTCCCATCATCTGGTGGGGAAGGACATACTCACCACACATGCTGTATACTGGTCGACGATGCTGATGGCGCTTGATCTCCCTCTGCCCGGCAACATCTTTGCGCATGGCTGGTGGACTGTCGAAGGGAAAAAGATGTCGAAGTCAGTAGGTAACGTCGTAGATCCCCACGCCATGGCAGACCGATACGGGGTCGATGCGTTCAGGTACTTTCTGTTCAGGGAAGTGCCTTTCGGTCTCGATGGAGATTTTTCCGAACAGGCCCTGATAAACCGGATCAATACAGACCTTGCCAATGACCTCGGCAACCTTCTGAGCAGGTTCCTGACGATGGCGGAGAAATACTTTAAAGGCGTGGTCGAAAAACCTGTTGGCTATACAATAGCTGCAAAGGATCTGCCGGGGCACTGTATCGCCGCGTGTATCAGCGCCCATGACAAGCGGAACTGGACCCACCTGCGCTTTAATATAATCCTTGAGCATATTTGGGATATCGTAAGGGCCGCGAACAATTACATAGCTCAGACAGAACCCTGGAAGCTTGCGAAAACCAATCCGGTTTTTCTTAAGGATGTCATGTTCGACCTCTGGAACGCCCTGCGGCTTACCGCTGTTTCGCTCTGTCCCTTTATGCCGGAAACTGCTGAAAAGATATGGCGCCAACTCGGACTCAGGTCGCTCACTGAGGAGACGATGAAAAGTATTCTTTCTGAAAGCGGGAAAGGACTTCCCGGCACCCTTAACTGGGAATGGAATCCGGACTATGAAATCACGGTCGCAAAGGGAGAACAACTCTTCCCGAGGATCGAGAAAGACAGGAAAGAAAAGGTGGAAGAAAATAAAACTGAAACAGTATCGAAGGAAGAGAAGCCCGAACTGCATAATCTCATCACCATAGGCGATGTTGCAAAGGTGGAGATGAAGATCGGCAAGGTTGTGAGCGCGGAGCGCGTAAAAAAATCCGACAAGCTTATCAGGCTCCAGGTGAATACCGGTGAAGAGAGGCAGATCGTCGCGGGAATAGGAAAGGCCTACAGTCCGGAGGATCTCGTCGGCAAAAAGATCGTTGTGGTCACCAATCTTCAGCCTGCAAAACTTATGGGTGTTGAGTCCAACGGCATGCTTCTCGCCGCAACCGGTGCCGATGGTGTGCCGGTCATTTTGATGCCGGAAAAGGACGTTGAAGAAGGGGCGAAGATAAAGTAACCCCCGCTCCGGGAGCCGCTTCCGTCTTCCTGAAAGCCGCGAAATCTGCTGCCATCTGTGTATCAATAGCGAGTCTGTTTAGGGGTGCTGCCGTGAAGGTCATTTTTATAGATTACTCGGAAAAATATTATCAGGAAGCAGCAAAGTCAGCTGCGCCGAACAGGCGATTCGGCAAATTCGTTCAGATCAGAAACAATGACACGGAATATCTTGTTTTTTCGCCAAAGGAACTTACCCCTTACCACGCGGACCTTGTTGAGCGGTTCTGCGCGGAGAAAGGACTGGAAGGGTCTTATAATGAAAAAAACAAAAGCTTCGTAATAAATGAAACAGCATGGGGCGTCGCAGGTGGAGGAAAGTTCGAGATCGACGATAATGAGAAGTTTATCCGGATATATGATGATTCTATGGCATACGGGAGATTTGATTCAGAGGGGCTAAGGGAAAAAATTCTTTCAATATCCGGGATGTCAGATTATACGGTGCTCATCGAATGATCCGGTTTTTCAGACAGTACTTTTTTGTGCAACCGTATGCATCAATCTTTAAAAATGCGTACTATCTTAACTTGCTATTAAAGGTCTGACATTAATGATGTTATTTCCCCCTCCGGATCGTTACGATTATACATGGATTCAATAGCTCTTGAAACAGCGGCATACTATATCGCGTTGCTCACAGTTGTCTGTGTCCCTCCGGCCATACTTTTATGGTTCCTGATTCATCCCCTGGCTTTTTTCTGGCGCAGACTGGGGCCTCTTGTAACCTATTTGGCGGTAATCCCTGTTCTTGTGTCTATCGGGACAGCAATTTATCGCTTTCGCGGGCCGCTTCTGCTCATTCATTTTGGCGTGAGACTTCCTCTCGTTGCAATTGCCGTCCTTTGTATGGTAATCGGCATCTGTCTTGGTATACTCAGGATGCGTTATCTTACCCCTTCCATGATGCTGGGGATTCCGGAAATTTCAAAGGCAGGCAAGCCGGCGAAACTTCTTGCTGAAGGTATATACAGCCGGATTCGCCACCCGCGCTATCTGGAGATAGGATTTGTTCTTGCGGGCATAGCGTTTGCCGTTAATTACCTCGCGGTTTACGTTCTGCTCGTCGCATACATGCCCGTAATATACCTCGTGGTCCTGCTCGAGGAACGCGAACTCAGGAAACGGTTCGGCGCCGCCTATGACAGATATTGCAGTGAGGTGCCACGCTTTATCCCAAAACTGCACCGGCGACAGGGAGCAGACGAAAACAACACATCAAGATAAGTGAGTGAAAATATAGGCTTCCGGGATCGTCGGCGTTGACTCGCAATTTTTTTTTAAAAGCTTCCGGCTCGCCCGGGCAGGACGGAGGGATGACAGAACCTGAGATTGCAACCAGACCCTGCAGAGGGCCTGATGCAAATGCCGGCTTCGCCTGTTTGTCGTAGCACGACGAGCCGAATGGCCTTCGCCGCTTCGGGAAATAAGAAACTGCCTGAGAGGCCAAGGAACGCCCACCCTTCGAAGGGTGCTTCTGGAAAAGATCCTGCCGATCCGTCAGTTTTATGCGAGAAATTATGGTCGGGGCGAAAGGATTTGAACCTTCGACCCCACGGTCCCGAACCGTGTGCGCTACCGGACTGCGCTACGCCCCGAACACTACATAATAAGAATCTGCTATACTGAAAGTCAAGTAATCAGAAGAATAGGGCGTTCCAGCCATGCATATCCGGAACGGGGGTCGGGATGAATGATAGAACCTCATGAAAAAGTAAAGATTCTGAGAGTAAATGAGGGCTCTGCCTCAGAACTCGACGATTTTGTCGCTATCGAAAAACGGGTGCGCATTTCCGTCAACGGCAAACATCTCCTCAGCCTCTACTGCAGCCCTTTCATGGTTCGCGAATTCGTGGTAGGAGTAATACATAACGAGGGGCTGATATCAGGGGGATGGTGCGCGGACAGAATTAGCATAGAATACGGCGATGAAATCAACGCCGATGTGCCGGCAGACGGAATCGCGACGGAAGGGGAAAAGACGGTCACCTCGGGATGCGCCGGCGGAGTGAGCCTTGCCCGTCCGTTGCCCGGCGAAAAACTGTCCGATTCTGCCGTATTCGACCTTGCCGGCATAAGAGATCTGTACCGGGAATTCCAGAAGAAATCAGAGGGATACAAATCAACCGGCGGGGTGCATAGCGCCGCGCTGGCGGACGACAGGCATATGCTGGTATTCACTGAAGATATCGGAAGGCATAATGCGGTTGACAAGGTAATTGGATATGCCCTTTTGGAGAATATCCCGCTGCAGGGCAAGATTATGCTCGCAAGCGGCAGGCTTTCCTCTGAGATTGTGTCAAAATGCGCCAGGTGCGGCATCCCTGCTGTTGTGAGCAGGGCTGCGCCCACAAGCCTTGCTGTGGAAATTGCGGATGCTGCAGGGATTACCCTTGTCGGTTTTGTTCGGGGGAGCCGGATGAATATCTACACGGGAAGACAGAGAATACGGCTATAGATCCAGTATTTTTCTGCGGATGATAGCGATTTCGAAGCTGTAGGATGCCATTAAGACAAGCGTATGTATGTAGCTCAATCCTGCGTCCATGACTGCGTTATTCCCGTTATCCACATACAGTAATGCAATGATCCTGTCCCTGAGTTGTATCGGTATCAGGCAGCAGTCCTGCGGGGCTCCGGACAGGAGAGATATGAGGGGCTTATTCCCGGGTATTTTCAGCAGAGGACCTCTGTAGAAGTTTTTTCTGTTAAGGACTTCAGCGAAGATCGAAGTTGGTTCTATTTCTATTTCGATTTTTTCCGCGTCTATTCCCCTTGATCTCCATCCGGTGAGTTTGTCCCCTTTCTGGATAAAAATTGCGGCCCTCGAGGAATTTTTTTTTGTCTCATTCAGGAGAAGCCCTATGATTTCGTCACGATCCTTCACGTTTGCGAACTCTTCCTTCACTTTTGCCAGGTACTTTTTGCTCTCTTCGCTGTCTTTTTGTCTTTCCTGCTCCTGTTCGCCTTCCCTTCCGAAGATGCTGATATAGCGCAGGTCTCTCTCCAGTCCGTAATACTTTTCGAGGGCGTAGAGAAGCCGGAGTTCGGAGGTGACATAGGGGATGATATCGTATCCGGTAATAAACCTGAGTTCATCAACCGCGGCAATCGAACGCGGATCGAGCAGGGCAACATGCAGCCTGTTGCGCTCTTTAAGGAACGGCACAGCCTTGTATTTTTCAGCAATTTCCCTGCTGACGCATGAGATGATCTCGTTATCCAGGGAAACGAGTTTTTCCGGATCGACAGAAGGAATTTTCAGGAATTTGCTTAAAAAAGAGACAAGTTCGTCTTCCCTGATTACCTTGAGTTCAACGAGGTTTGTTCCGATTCTCCCACCGAAAATTACCTGTCTTTCAAGGCCGAGCCTGAGCTGCTCCTTTGTGATCATGCCGGCTTTTACTAATGCCTCGCCAAGCTTCATCAGTATTATTTTATCCCGTATTTATAGAGTTTGTGCCGGTAGGAGCGGAATGAGAGGTTCAGAAGCCTTGCAGCTTCCGTCTTTACCCCGTTTGCTTTCTCTAACGCCCTGATCAGGTAATCTTTTTCAATCTGTTCCATGATGCGTTCGAAATCTATGCCTTCATCGCCGATTTCAGGAAGGTGCTTCCCGGCGTCATCGGCCTTGCAGATCTCGTCGGGAAGGTCTTCAGGCAGTATAATTTCCTTATCTGTAAGAAGGACCGTCCTTTCCACAATATTTTCGAGCTCTCTTACATTCCCTTTCCATGAATAGCGCATGAGTATCCGGAGGGCTTCGGGGGAAAACCGTTTAGTATCGGCCGAGAACTTGTGCAGGAAGTGATCGAGCAATAAGGGGATATCATCAGGGCGTTCTCTTAACGGCGGTACGTGTATCGGGACAACGTTCAGTCTGTAGAAGAGGTCTTCCCTGAAACTGGCCGACTTTACCGCTTCTGACATGTCTTTGTTTGTCGCAGAAATTACCCTGACATCTACGGTGATGTCGCTGAGGCCGCCCACCCTTCTGAAGGTGCCGTTTTCAAGGACGCGCAGCAATTTGGTCTGGAGTGACAGGGGCATTTCACCTATTTCATCAAGAAAAATGGTCCCCCTGTCAGCTACCTCAAAGAGCCCTTCCTTGTTATATACCGCTCCGGTAAAAGAACCCTTCACATGACCGAACAGTTCAGATTCAAGCAGGCCTTCCGGAAAGGTAGCGCAATTGATGGTGACAAAGTTTTTATGCTTCCTTGGGCTGAGATTATGCAATGCCGCGGCCACCAGTTCTTTCCCGCATCCGCTCTCTCCTGTAATGAGTACGGTGGAAGTGCTCGGCGCAACTTTCTGTATCAGGGTGAAAAGCTCCTGCATTTTCGGGCTTTTCCCGACGATATTCTCCAGCCCGCACGACGATTTCACCTTCTCTCTCAGAAGGGAAAGCTCTTCGCCCAAGTTTTTCCGCTCAAAAGCCTTCTGGATCACAAGGCGTATTTCATCGATCTTGAACGGCTTGTGAATATAATCGTATGCTCCCAGCTTCATGGCTTCGATGGTTGATTCCGTTGTTCCAAAGGCAGTGATCATGATAACGATGGTTGAAGGCGATAGTTCTTTCACCTGTCTGAGAACTTCGAAACCGTCGGCCTTTGGCATTTTGATATCGGTCACAACCAGATCGAATATATCGTTCCTGAGATACTCAATCCCCTCCAGTCCATTGGATGCAGGGGTAATCTCGTAGCCTTCTTCTTCAAGGAGAATTCCGAGTACTTCCCGCATGCTCTTTTCATCTTCAACTATCAGTATCCGGCCTTTTGTGTTTTCCATGTCAGTGATTTAGTATAATATCAAAGGTTGTTTTGATTCCAGACCTGCTTGCGACAACGAGCCTGCCGTTATGCTCCTCAATGATTCTGTACGCGATAGCCAGACCCAGTCCCGTGCCTTTTTCCTTTGTGGTGAAGAAAGGGTAGAAAATCCTGTCGATATCCGATTTTGCTATGCCGGGTCCCGTGTCGGAAAACGCGATGACCGCATTGTCACGGTTATTCCTTGTCGATACGGTCAATTCCCCCTCATTCCCCATGGCCTCGAAGGCATTTACTCCCAGGTTCCAGAATACCTGGCTGAGTTTTTCCGGATCTGCATGAATGAAAAGCTGCCCTTCATAATCCTTTCTGATCGTGATGCCCACCGTCTGCTCTGCATTTTTCAGAAGATCCAGTGTCCTGTCAAGCACTGAATGCAGGTCTATCCGCTGTATTTCCAGATGTCTTGGGCTCGAATAGGTCAAAAAATCTGAAATCGTGTTGTTCAGGCGCTCCATTTCACTTAATGCGATATCCATCAGTCTTTCCCTGTGCTTTTCCGGGAGTTTGCCTTCTTTGAGCATTTCGATGGAGCCTTTTAATGAGGCGAGCGGGTTTCTGATTTCGTGCGCGATATTTGCCGACAGCTCTCCGATTGCGGCCCATTTTTCCCTGTATTGCATTTCCGCTTCGAGTTTTTTTATCTGCGTCAGGTCCTGAAAGATGCCGATAAATCCTGTTTCGTTCCCATTGCTGTCCCTCAGATCGGAAATAGTGATCCCTACAATTTTTTCACTGTCGCTATTGGCGGGCAATATTTTTTCGTATCTTCCATTCTCGGGCGGAAGACTCAGAAAGGGAAGGGCATCAGTAATGGCATTCCCTATTGCATTTTCTTTGTTTATGCCTGTAATAACCTCAGCGGCGTGATTGAAGACCAAGACATGTCCGTTGACGTCTGTCGTAAACAGTCCGCTCGGAAGGCTTTCGATAACTTTCGTGTTGAAAAATTCAAGGTCCTTAAGGTGACTGTCCTTTTCCTCAAGCTTCCTGACGGTTTTTTCGAGACTGTGCGAGAGATATCCCGCGAGATAAGCTGTGCTATAAAAGGCGATGATATGCATAAAGATATTGAAGAGGAACTGTTTTTCCGTAGCGATCCCTTCATATCCGACCGGCAGCATTTGGTAGAATTGCAGGTCAAGCAATGTGCCGTACAATATGCTGCTCAGACTGGCTATGACATATCCTGCCCGTTTGTTCAGGACGATACTCGAAGAAAGTACAGTCAGGATCAATGTGAATGAAAACAAGCTTTCTATCCCCCCTGTAATGTAAATGAAGCTGATTTCAGCGAGCACATCGAGGATTAACTGTGTGTATCCGAACAGGAAAAAATTTTTCACTCTGCCGATGAAAAGGGAATAAATAATGGTCAGAGAATAAAGAATGATGATAAAAAATGATATGAGCTTAGGGTGTGGCGATCCTAAGTACTCAATTTTAAAAAGGAAAGATGCGCAGAGAAGAAGAGAGATAAATAAGGCCCTGAACGCTGTCAGGGCCTTTATTCTTGAGATCAGGGCATTTGCTGCCATAACCGGCACTACTTAATGAGGGTGATGAGCTTGAATATGGGCAGATACATGGCGACGACGATAAAACCTACGGAACCTCCGAGAAATACCATCAGCATAGGTTCCATCATTGCTGTCAGGTTGGAAACTGCGTTATCAACTTCATCATCGTAAAAATCAGCTATTTTGTTCATCATCGCGTCAAGCGCGCCGGTGGATTCTCCGACTGCTATCATATGAGTGACCATAGGAGGAAATACCTTTGATTTCATCAAAGGCTCAGCCAGTGTTTTCCCTTCTGATACCGCCGACCTTACGTCCATGACCGCATATTCTATGACTTTATTGCCTGCGGTCTTCGCGGTTATCTCCAGTCCGTCCAGTATCGGCACGCCGCTGCTGATCAAGGTGCCGAGCGTTCTGGTGAATTTGGCAACCGCGACCTTTCTCAGGAGGATGCCGAATATCGGCAGTCTAAGGAGAATTTTATCTGTAACCGCTTGGCCTTTCTCTGCTTTTCTGAACTGTTTCAAAGCTACAACAGCGCCGACAAGCGTCAGGCCCACCATCATCCCTCCGATGCCAGCGAGAAAATTACTCATCTTTATGACGAGTAAGGTAGGCAGAGGGAGTGTTCCGCCCATCTGTGTAAACATCTTGGAAAATGTAGGGACAACAAAAATCATGATAATCGCGATACATAATACCGCAATTGATGAGACAACGACAGGATACACCATCGCCCCTTTCACTTTCTTCTTGAGCTTCATCGCTTTTTCGATGTACGCGGCAAGTCTGTTGAGGATGGTGTCAAGAATACCCCCTGACTCACCAGCGGCAACCATGTTAGCGTAAAGTTCGGTGAAAGCCTTCGGATGTTTCTTGAGGGCGTCGGCATAGGTCGATCCGGACTCAACGTCATCCTTGATAGCCGCCAGGGTCTTGGCCAGAAATTTATTTTCTACCTGCGTCGACAGGATCTCAAGGGCCTGCACAAGGGGAAGGCCGGCATCGATCATTGTCGCGAACTGTCTCGTGAAAATGACGATGTCTTTATCTGAGACTCCACCACCAAAGCTCAGCCCTCCGAGGAGTGGCTTCTTCTCTTTTGGCTTGACGAGGGTTGGAGTTATATTTTTTCTTCTTAACTGGGCAAGGACATCATCCTTTGAATTGGCGGACATTTCGCCTGATTCGATGACCCCCCTGCTCGTTTTCCCTGACCACTCAAAAATCATTGCCATTTGCTTTTACCTCCCGCGTCCAGAGGGGGCTGAATTTGCCCTCTGGAGCATTGTGATCATTTCTTCAGGCACAGGAGAACGTCCGATAGCATCTTCATATGAAATATGCCCCTTCGTGTAGAGCTCCATTAATGACTGGTTCATCGTCTGCATTCCGAACCTGGCCTGTCCGGTCTGCATCATCGAGTAGACCTGGTGAATCTTGTCTTCTCTTATGAGGTTTCGTATCGCAGGATTGGGTACGAGCAGCTCCACTGCGAGAACACGGCCTTTGCCGGTTTTTTTTGCGATGAGCTGCTGCGAAAGGACTCCTTCAAGTACGAAGGAAAGCTGGACCCTTATCTGTTCCTGCTGATGCGGGGGAAAGACGTCGATGATACGGTTTATCGTCTGCACCGCCGAGTTGGTATGGAGTGTCGCAAGCGTCAAATGTCCTGTCTCAGACACCGTGAGTGCTGCCTCTATAGTCTCGAGGTCTCTCATCTCACCGATGAGCACCACATCAGGGTCCTGTCTGAGTACATATTTCAGGGCGGCCTTGAAAGAGGATGTATCTGCGTTTACCTCGCGCTGGTTAACGAGGCACTTCTTATGTCCGTGGAGGTATTCAATAGGGTCTTCTACGGTCATGATATGTTCCTGTCGTTCAGCATTTATCCGGTCGACCATGGCTGCGAGGGTAGTGGATTTGCCGCTTCCCGTAGGGCCTGTGCAGAGAATGAGCCCCCTTGGTCTTTTAACAAGCTCATTCACGACTTCGGGAAGTCCAAGGTCATGGAAAGTTCTTATCTCGAACGGTATGGTCCTGAACGCGCCGGCTACAGCGCCTCTCTGCATGAAGATATTGCCCCTGAATCTGCTCAGCCCCTTTACGCCGAAAGAAAGGTCCAGTTCACTATGTTCCTCGAATTTATGCTTCTGCGCATCGGTCAGGATGCTGTAACACAACGACTTGGTATCTACCGGAGTCAGCGAAGGATGGTCGAGCGGAACGAGTTTGCCGTCTATCCTGAGCCTGGGCGGGGTAGCGGTGCTGATATGCAGGTCAGATGCTCCTTTTTCAATCATGATTTTTAACAGATCGTAAATACTTGCCATTTAAAACTCCTTAATCTCCGAAAGATACACGTAGTACTTCATCTATGGTTGTCACTCCCTCAGCTACTTTTGTCAGACCGCTCATTCTCAGGCTTTTCATCCCCAGGCGTATCGCCGCCTTTTTCAGTTCTGCCGAAGAAGCGCCTTCGAGAATCAATTCCTTCAGTTCGTCCTTGACCGGCATGACTTCATAGAGCGCGACCCTTCCTTTATAGCCGGTATTATTGCACGCAGGGCAGCCTTTCCCCTTGTAGCATTTGACTTTCTCGGCTTCCTCATTTGAAAAGCCGAGTTTGACGAGAGCGGAAACCGGAATATTTTCCTCTGCCTTGCACTGCTGGCATATCCTCCTCGCAAGTCTCTGTGCCATTATGAGAACGACCGCTGAAGAGACCAGAAAGGGTTCTATCCCCATGTTGAGCAATCTGCTTATGGTGCCCGGAGCGTCATTGGTATGGAGGGTGCTCAGGACGAGGTGCCCTGTCAAGGCGGCCTTCACGGCTATTTCCGCTGTCTCGAAGTCACGGATCTCTCCGACCATTATGATGTCAGGGTCCTGCCTGAGGAAGGATCTCAGTGCTGAAGCGAACGTGAGGCCTATATCTTCCCTGACATGGACCTGATTAATTCCCATGAAGTTGAATTCAACAGGGTCCTCCGCGGTCATAATGTTTGTGTCAGGTTTGTTCAGGTAATGAAGGGCAGAATAGAGCGTAGTGGTTTTGCCGCTTCCCGTAGGACCGGTTACCAGGATCATGCCGAAAGGTTTGTTCAGCGCCTCCATGACGTCGTCGAGCGCGGCCTGCTCGAATCCCAATTTTGTGAGGTCTACCTGAAGGTTCGATTTGTCGAGTACCCGCAATACGGTCTTTTCCCCGAAAAGGCAAGGAAGCACCGATACGCGAAAATCTATGTCTCGCTTTTTCCCGAGTTTCAGCTTGATCCTGCCGTCCTGCGGGAGTCTTCTCTCTGCGATATCCAGTTTCGACATGATCTTGACCCTCGAGGTGAGGGCCGCCTTTATCTTTGTCGGCAGGTTCATCACTGTGTACATGACGCCGTCGACCCGGTATCTTACCCTGAGAGAGGTTTCATAAGGTTCGATGTGGATATCGCTTGCACCGGTCTTTATGGCGTTGACAAATATTCCGTTGACAAGTTTTACAATCGGCGCCTCGACATCTTTGATGACCCCCTCGTCCTTTTCTTCTTCAAGGACATCAACGTTGTCAAGGGCGCTGCCTACAATCTTGTCAAATTCATCAACATTGACGCTTGGCCCCTCATCAAATCCCGTATCAAAAGTTTCGGCGTTCAGATCTTCATCTCCAAGGGTATAATCTTTTGCCTGAAGGGAAGCTGTTGACTGTGAAGGGGCGGTTGAAGTGGCCACCATGCTGTTTCCCCTGCCAAGATAGTAGGTGGAGATTCCATTAATGATTGCGGATTCACTCGAAACAACGACCTCGACGTTATATCCTGTCATGAACTTTACATCGTCTATTGCGAAAACATTCGATGGATCAGCCATGGTGACGGTGAGTGTCGCGCCAACCCTTGCAACAGGCAAAATGAGGTATTTTTTTGCCATATCCGCAGGTACCAGTTTTAGAATAGAAGGGTCGATTTTATATTCAGTGAGGTTTATGGCGGGAACACCATACTGCTTGCTCAAAAAACTTACCAGCTTCTCTTCGGTTAAATATCCCAGTTTAACCAGGTTTGTCCCGAGTCTGCCGCCCTCTTTTCTCTGAACATTCAAGGCCTGTTTGAGCTGTTCTTCGCTGATGATGCTCGATGCAATTAATAGTTGACCCAGTTTAGCAGCCATACGTTTAAAATATATCAAATGAAGAGTAAAGTCAACAGGCAAACAAATAATAAAAATTAATATGTTATGCCTTGTAAGCTAAAGTACAACTTCTTATTAAATCGGACTTTTAAATTATTGTGATTTACTTTATATTATAAGCATGAATGTTTGTAATGAAAGTATCCCGTATCACTCTTTTGTGTATTAATAATTCAGTGAATTAATTACTGCGATGATGCTTAATGTACAGAAAAATATGTCTTCGCCAGAAGATATCGAAAGGGCCGAGAGGCTCAGGGAGGTCTTCCAGGCTTTGTATGAGGTGAACAAGAGGTTCCCTGTGATTGTGGAAGGCAAGAAAGATGCGATGGCACTCAAGAAACTCGGATTGATCGGTGAGATAATAATCCTCCACAGCGGCAAGAATCTCTATGAATTTTGCGAAGATATTGTTTCTAAGTTTTCAAAGGTGGTCATTTTGCTCGACTGGGATACAAAGGGAGAAAATCTTTATAAATCAATAGGAAAGAACCTTACGGGACACTGGGAGGAGTTTTCAACGTTCAGGGACCTGATAAAAATCCTTTGTCAAAAGGATATAAAGGATGTTGAAGGTATTCCAAAACTGCTCCTGAGACTGGAAGGGCATGAATACTCTCGGTAAAGAGGGGGAGGATATCGCCGCGGACTTTTTGAAGAAAAAAGGTTTCAGGATTATCGAGAAAAATTACAGGACTGTTTTTGGAGAAATCGATATAATAGCGCAGGATCATGGGGTTGTCGTGTTTGTGGAGGTTAAGACCAGGGCTGATGTAGCATTCGGTTATCCTTTTGAGGCAGTAAACCCCAAAAAAAGGGAGAAGATCAAAAAAACAGCTTTCTGTTTTATGAAGGAGCTGAAAAAGGAAGTCCCTGCCAGGTTTGATGTCCTCAGTATTCACTTTGAGCAGGGCCGGCAGCAGATAGAACATATCCAGGATGCGTTTGAAGTCTGAAGTCAGCTTGACAATGAATTTTTGCAGATGCTATGCTGACAGGGTTCCCTCTAGTGGGGCTGTAGCTCAGTTGGGAGAGCGCTTGAATGGCATTCAAGAGGTCGTCGGTTCGATCCCGATCAGCTCCACCATATTTATCATGCCTTTCCTTTTTACATCCTGAAAAGCGGGAAAATGTGAAATAGGAAGTCCCCCATATCCTCTCTTCATAACCCGGAAAATCGGTCATCAGGCTGTTATGGAGGACATAACCGCACCACCTTTCCTGCAATGCAAAATTTGGCTGCCGGTGAAATCAGTCTGTTTCATTAAGAAGTGAAGTTTCTTCACACTGCAGGTGTCTTAAAAAGGTGGTGCCATGCAGGCCTTTTCTGCTCACATGTCCGTCTTTTTGCCGAGTCAATTGCAGCTCCGAAGCTTATCATTAACATCGCTGCACGACCTTCCAGTTTCAGAATCAAAAAAAGCATACTGATGACATTTTATGAATAGCCAATTTTTATCCCCACTCTGCTCAGGACGGCTGATTGCATCTGATGAGGCATATTCCTCCAATAATTAAACCACAAAATGCATTGAGCAGGGGCATGGATGAATGAAAAGTATTTTCAGCAACACCATTTACATGTCATAAGCAATTCCTGATTAGCATAAAAATATGCAGAGGGCGATTGAGAATTGCATTATGGCATATGGTAGTATCCTGGTGAAATCAGGAGACTTTGAAGGCATTTATGCCTCTACGGATAAAAAGTTATCGCATTTTTTCGGGTTAATTGTCCGGCTCGGGCGGAGGCGGATAGTCGGGCGGAGGTGGAGGCGGAGAAACCCACCTGGGCGGTTCTGAGCGGGCGGGAGCCGTATACCGCTCGTATACAGGGATCCGGTTGCCCTTTGCGTACATGCACTGCAGGTATGCATTGTCGTAGCGGCGCTGAGCCTCGTAGTAGGAGCCCGCCGCATAACCGCTGCCCGCGGAGCTTCCGATGATCAGGCCGCTGCCTGCACCAATAGCTGCGCCGGCGCCCATATCGCCTGAGGCGCTTCCAATCGCCGCGCCTGCCACTGCGCCAAGGGCTGTGCCGATTACTGCGCTTGATACCGCCGCGTTCTGCCCTGCCTGTTGAGCTGTCGTTCCGCCTATCTGCTCGTAGGCGAACTGACGGCACACAGCATCGTCAATGCGGAACTCGTCGAAGCTCTTGCCTGTCCCGGGCAGGGACATGACGCTGGGGCCAGTCGGAAGCGTCGCGCACGCTGCCAGCGCGGCGATTGCAATGAGTGACAAAAATTTCAGCAAATTACGCATGATATCACCTCTCTGTTTCAGTCGGCGGTTTTGCCGGCACCGTCTTCCAGCCGCCCGGGCATT
>JAOUFP010000328.1 GCA_029858145.1 Nitrospirota bacterium
CGCCTGATACGGATGCCTGAGCTGCTGAAGTCAATCCACCCCACGGGTCCCGGACATTTAGGCGTAGCGGACCGGGGAGTCCTTGCCCTGGTCAACCCGGAGCGGTTGCGCCGGATCCTTACGAAAATGCTCGACGAGAACGAGTTCTTGAGCCCTTACGGCATACGCTCGATCTCAAAGTTCCATGAGCAGCACCCCTACATCTTCCACGTGAATGGCCAGGAATACAGGGTAGGATATCTCCCCGCCGAATCTGATACGGGCATGTTCGGCGGCAACTCTAACTGGCGTGGGCCTATCTGGATGCCGGTGAATGCCATGATCATCCGGGCCCTCCTGCAGTTCTATCTCTACTACGGTGACAACTTCAAGATCGAATGCCCGACCGGCTCTGGCAGGATGATGAACCTCTTCGAGGTGAGCAGGGAGATCTCAGACCGCCTGACCAGAATTTTTCTGCGCAATGAAGAGGGCAAACGTCCCGTATACGGAGGTACGGTGAAATTCCAGAACGATCCCCACTGGCGCGACCATATCCTATTCTACGAGTATTTCCATGGCGACAACGGCGCGGGTCTTGGTGCGAGTCACCAGACGGGCTGGACCGGATTGGTAGCAAGGTTGATCCAGCTTTTTGGCATGCTCGATCCCCAGAAGGCCCTTATGATTGGCAGGGCTGCGGCATTCGTTGGAAAGTCATCGCAATAACGGGGTCTGCCTCGCCGCAAGGCTGCCAGACGGGATTGACCCAACACATCTCCTAGGCATCCACCTGTTTGCACAGGCCTGCCGGGAAGGTTGTTGAGCGCTGTAAAGGAGCCGCTATCGCGGATAACGACATGTACAACTCAGATTTAGTCGAGGCCCTTCTGTGAGGACTTTTGTCGGTAATCTTGATGATCTGTAAATGCAGACAGTGAGAAGTAGTTGGTGAACTTCGCATCGTTTACGAGCATCTTGATTTTGCTGGTTAGACATAATGTATTAAACCTGTCCTACCTTAATGCGCGTGGGTTAAGCTTTAAGGTAAGGAAAACCAAAGGCTCAGAGCCACAATTAAGGAGGACAGGTTATGAATAAGTATATCACGAAGTATGTTGGTATGGATGTGCACAAAGAAACGATAGCAGTAGCAATCGCAAGGGAAGGTCGAGGAGAACCGATATATTATGGCGAGATACCAAATACCGATGAGGCAATAAGAAAGCTGGTAAAAAAAGTGGCCTCTAACGTGGAGAAAGTATCATTCTGTTATGAGGCTGGACCATGCGGTTATGACGTATATCATCAGTTGATTGACCTGGGTCAGAGATGTGATGTGGTTGCTCCTTCCCTTATTCCAAAAAAATCAGGAGACCGTGTTAAGACAGATAGGAGAGATGCCAACACGCTGACTCGTTTATATCGTGCAGGGGAGTTGACGCCGGTGTGGGTCCCGGACAAAGAGCAGGAAGCGATAAGAGATCTTACCCGTGCCCGAGAAGACATGAAAGCCATGGAAGGGCATGCCAAACAGCGGCTTGGAGCATTTCTGCTGCGGCATGGGAAGAGATTTCCGGGAAAGTGCAACAGGACGCAAGCATATTTTAGATGGCTGGAAGAGATAAAGTTTGATATGCCGGCCCAGCAGATTGTTTTGCAGGAGTATGTGGATACGGTCAAACACATGAAGGGACGAGTGGAAGCTTTGGAAGAGGAAATGCGTCAGGCAATGAAAGAGTGGTCTTTGGCCCCCGTGGTAACCGGTCTAATGGCCCTTCGAGGCGTAGCGCTCATTACGGCAATGACTGTTGTTGCTGAACTGGGTGATATCAGCAGATTTACTTCTGCCCGTCAGATCATGGCTCATCTGGGATTAGTTCCAAGTGAGCATTCAAGCGGAAATCGCCAGAAACGAGGAGGGATAACCAAAACCGGCAATGGACATGCCAGGCGTGTGCTCATAGAAGCTTCGTGGTGTTACCGTTTACCGGCCCGTAAAACAGCTCAAATTCAACGCCGTGCTGAGAAGACCAGCGAAACGGTACAGGCGATAGCGTGGAAAGCGCAAAAACGGCTATGCAGAAGGTATTGGCATCTGATCAACAAAGGGAAACGTCCTGTTGAAGCATGTACCGCCGTAGCACGTGAATTGAGCGGCTTTATGTGGGCAATTGTCTGTGAGGTAATGGGTAAGAACTATGTTTACACTACGGCATAAGGATAAAAAGAATTGACCGTAGTAGAAACTATTCGGTGTTGTCTTTCGGAGCTCCGAAAAAGTGGGGGCGTTTCTTCGCTCCTTCAGGCAAAGGGATTGATTGAGAAAATGTGGACTTCAGGCAGGGCAGCAGTCGGTTGGGAGAACCCTCGAACCTCCTATGAGGCACCTAAAGACGGGATGACCCTCGCGGTTAGACAGAGGCAGCTCCACGACGAAGATAAGTCATGCGGTATCCAACCCGCGCATATCAGAGTGATCTACCGTCGTTCATTACTGCTGTTCTGTCCGAAGTACACATTCTCAAAGGAGGTCGTATAAGAGGCAAGGAAGGAAAACACACTATTGACAGGTTTAATACATATCAGAAGGTGGTCCGGCCGAATCAGGCCAGGATCACGTCTTATCCCAATTTTTCCTCTCCATTTTAACGGATTCCTTCTGGTCAGACATGGCGCTAAGAAAGACATAGTCGGCTCACGGGAGGTGCTTGTCCTTAAGCTTCCGGACATTCATGTCCACAAGTCTTTTATCCCATTCAGGCGGGAGCATGGCTGCCACGGTCAGCAGTCCGAAGAAAATAGGGACACATCCCGTTTTTCTTCAGTCATGCAATGTCAGAAGCGGTGAAAAACGGGATGTGTCCCTATTTTTTGTGCGGCAGGCCAGCTTCCCGGTCCAAAGTCCTTGTAAATTTTCCTGAAAGTGATATTATGAAAAAAATAGCAGGTACATTTCAAGACGGGGCAGCAATGGAAGCAAACAGGCTAAAATACGTAATCCAGGACATCCTTTCCAGGGCGGGTATTGCAATCAACGGAAAACAGCCATGGGACATCAGGATAAATAACGAAGGGTTTTATCAGCGGATAATGAAAGAGGGGAGTATGGGGCTCGGGGAGTCGTTCATGGACGGATGGTGGGAATGCACGCGTCTTGATGATTTCTTTAACAGGATCATGCTGTGCCGGGCAGAAGACATGTTAAAAAAGAACTGGAGGATGCTCCTGCCCGTGCTCAGGGCAGCACTCATCAATCTCGGCAGCAGATCGCGGGCCTTTCAGATCGGTGAGCAGCATTATGACATCGGAAACGAACTGTACGTAAATATGCTCGATAAAAGGATGGTCTACAGCTGCGCATACTGGAAAGACGCTGAAACGCTTGATGAGGCCCAGGAAGCGAAGCTTGACCTTATCTGCAGGAAGTTAAACCTGCAGCCCGGCGACAGGGTCCTCGATATCGGATGCGGATGGGGCAGCTTCATAAAATATGCGGCAGAGAAATATGGGGTGAGGGCAGTAGGTATTACTGTGTCCAAGGAACAGATGAAGCTCGGCAGGGAATTGTGTGCAGGGCTGCCTGCTGAGATCAGATTGCAGGATTACAGGGACCTTGATGAAAAGTTCGACCATATCGTTTCGGTTGGGATGTTTGAACACGTCGGGCACAAGAATTACAGGACTTATATGGAGGTCGTGCACAAGTGCCTCAGGGATGAAGGACTGTTTTTATTGCATACGATAGGCAAGAATTATTCTGACGTGACGGTT
>JAOUFP010000329.1 GCA_029858145.1 Nitrospirota bacterium
CACCGAAACAGTGTTGCCTTGCTGATCCCGAAAAGATTGCACACCATTATGGGTTGCCTTGTCTGTCGCAGCAGCAAAACTGCTCTCAGTTTGTTCAGCTCTTTCTCTGTTAATTCCGGCCAGTCCCGCTTCGAAAGACAGTGAAATCCTTTTGCTATGCTGAATACCTTCATTAAGGGGTTCCTCCCTTCTAAGTTACCCCTCTTTTTTACACTGTTGCAGTCTCATATGTATCTGAACTTTTCCATAGCCTCCGGGAAATTGAAAGGGCTCAAGAGAGGATCAGCAAGATCAACTAATGCTTCCGGGACCCTGGCAGAAGGCAGTCCGAAAGTACCCGGTTATTGCACGGCATCACGTTCTTGCCGGCATATGCCGGGATGCTTTTTGATGATATAATTGGGGCAGGACTTACGCGGTCAAGGGGGGATTGCCAAATGAATACATCGCCGAGAGACAGGTTTCGTTACTTTCTCAAGGACACGGTGAGGCAGACGATCGATTTCTCCTCTACCGACCAGAGCAGCGGGATAGAACCGCCGCCGGTCGAAAAACCCGCTCCGCCAGAGGCAAAACGTATCGAGCTCATCCCTGCAGGAGAACTGCGGGACATTTCCGCTGAAAATGTTTTTGATGCGATCAGCAGACGAAGGAGCCGGAGGAGTTTCACGTCTGTTTCGCTGACCCTGAGGGAACTCTCTTTTCTGCTCTGGGCAACCCAGGGTATCAGGAAGTTCGCGGGTCCCGGCACCGCCTTCAGGACCGTACCTTCTGCCGGGTGCCGCCATGCCCTCGAAACCTATCTTTGCGTATTGAATGTCGAGGGGCTCGAAGAAGGGATTTATCGCTATCTGCCTGTGGAACACCAGCTCCTGCCGGTATCGCAGCCCGGGAAGCTCTCTTTCCGGGTCGCCGCGGCAGCGCTTGGCCAGGATTTCGCCGGAAAGGCGGCGGTGACGTTCATATGGACAGCCATCCCCTACAGGATGGAATGGCGGTATGATTTGGCGGCGCACAAGGTTATCGCCCTTGACGCAGGCCATGTCTGCCAGAACCTCTATATCGCCTGCGAGGCGATCCAGGCCGGAACCTGCGCCATCGCTGCGTATGATCAGCAATTAATGGACAGTCTCCTCGGGGTCGACGGCGATGAAGAGTTCACCATCTACCTCGCGCCTGTCGGGAAGGTCAGGGGAGGAGGGCAGTGAGCCGGCCAGGGCGGTACTGGCTGATGAAATCAGAGCCGTCTGTTTTTTCGTTCGACGATCTGAAGGCCCGTCCCCGCTCAACCGACCACTGGGATGGGGTGAGGAACTACCAGGCACGAAACTACATGAGGGATATGAAAAAGGGCGATCTTGTTCTTTTTTACCATTCCAACTGCGATACGCCCGGCGTTGTCGGTATTGCAGAAATAGTCCGCGAGGCCTATCCAGACCACACTGCATTCGATCCATCGTCACGGTATTACGATCCGAAATCCGGGCCGGACAATCCGCGGTGGTTCATGGTGGATGTAAAGTGGAAGGAGGCCTTAAGAAGAACGGTCACACTCAGGGAAATGCGGGGTCTGCAGGAAGTGAGCGGCATGAAGCTCATGCAGAAGGGGCAGCGCCTTTCAGTCATGCCGGTTACAAAAGATGAATTCGAAACAATCCGCGGCCTCGGCATGGCGCACTGAAATGGGCAGGAGATTACGCAGCAGATCAGTTCAGAGAAGCGGCATAATACACGGAACAGTATTCTTTCAGCTCAGGTTTCATATTTCTCCAAAATGCCGTAGAATGAGATGGGGGATGCGCGATGGACGAACTGGACAGAATTCGACAGGAATTGGCAAAAGCCTCGATCAGGAAAAAGGAGCTTGCCGAGAAGCTCAGGCTTCTGGAAGAAACAGAGCCTGCTAATTTTTATCAGATCTGGATGCTCCGCGATCAGATCGCCTATTGGGAAGGAAAATCCGAAGGACTGCAGTTTGTCCTCGACGAGTTCTCCGGATAATATCCGGAATGCCCTCATGCCTTCAGATTTTTCTGCTGTCGACAGCCCAGTGCAGAACTGCCTGCCGTTGCTTTCTGCGGCAGCTTAAATCCCCTTCAGCACAGTTTTTCCGTATTGCACCGATATGCCTCCCTATCGCCTTCCATCGCTTTATCTGTCTTTCATCATCCGGACACCGTCTTCCCATATAATACCGGCAGTACCACTGAAACCATCCGCGGGGGTCTTCATGGTAGATCCACCCCCTTTTTCGCCATTCAGAGAGGGGAAGCGAGGCGTTTATTTTGAAATAATTGAGCTCCGGGTCATGAAAGGCATGGCATAATTTCGCATTTTTGTACCATTCACGCGGAAACTCTCCTTTGCAGTCGGTCATGTATTTGCCGCCAAAGACGCCCATCCCGAGCATCTGCTGCGGAGTGAGTTCAGGCCTGAAATCAGGATGAAAATTTTTTCCTGCCGGCTCAGTCAAAGAGTAACTGTAGCCTTTTTGCATGAGGTCATTGACGATGATTTTTTTTTCTCTGCCCATTATCTCCCATGTCCATAAAACGCTGTCATTTCTCTTACCCCTTCGATGAGGGAATAACGGGGCTGCCAGCCGAGCAGCTCTCTTGCCCGGGAATTGTTGAAATATAGATCCGCTGAGAAATAGCTTACGTAGCTTACGGGATCGAGGCTGACGCCGAGAAAAACCGAAAAAAGATCAAGAGGAAGGGCGGCTAATTGCAGCAGGAGGCGGGGGACGGGAATGATGCGGAGCTTCTTGCCGAGACATTCCGCAATCGTCTCGAGGAATTCGCGCCAGCTGTGGCGCATCCCGTCTGTCAGGTTGAATGTCTGTCCCGATGCTGCAGGCTCTGTGCCTGCGCGGGAGATAGCCTGAGCGAGGTCCCTGACATGAATCAGCGGCGCCAGATTTCCCGCGTTTCCCGGGAAGGGGATTCCTACCGGTCCAAGCCTGTCGAGTACGCGGATAAGCCTGCCAAGATAGCGTGACCCCGGTCCGTATACAGGAGCGGGCCTGATGACCGCGTATTCAACATTGCCGGCATTTTCCCTGAGGAGTTTTTCCGACCGCCTCTTGCACTCTGTGTAATGGTCGTTCAGCACGAGCCCAGGCGCGGTATCCTCGTCTGCCGGTATGGTTGACGGAATACCGGCTACGGATATCGAACTGACAAAGACAATGCGCTTTACACTCGTGCGCTTTATCTGTCCGAGTACGTCTTCGAGGAGACTCACATTTTTTTCGGAGGCTGCCTTCGAGGTGTTCTTTATCTCTCCGATATGGTAAAGGACATCTGTTTCAGCCAATGCCTCGATGAGGGACCGGGCATTCGAAAGGTCTCCCTGCGCAACCTCCACATTCCCGGTGAACAGGGCAGAGACGTCCTTTCTTCGCGAAAAGATTCGCACGGCATGGCCTGCATCCAGGAGCTGCCGGACGACCTCGCTTCCGATAAAACCGGTTCCTCCGGTTACAAGTACCCTCATAAGCTAAGCTTAGCAAAAAAAGCGTGAACCAGCCTCTTTTTTCTGCCGGTATTTTTTCCGGGGCCCGGAAGTCCGGGCCCTTTTTTAACACCAGATTTCGAAGAGTCAGCGGTTGCCACAGCGCGTATTCGATAAACTCTGGTTTTACCTCCCCGATTAATCTTGTGCATGACACTTGTTACAGAGCACCCTCTGGTAGCTTGCAAACTGGGTGACAGGCCTGTCATAGTAGGCAGCCTGTGTCTCGGCAGA
>JAOUFP010000330.1 GCA_029858145.1 Nitrospirota bacterium
GCAAGTCAACTGTGGCGCGGCTTGTTCTGAATTTGATAAAACCCACCTCAGGGGCGGTGTTCTTCAGGGGGTGCAATATCTTCGGATTGAATCGCACCGAAATGAAGGCCTTCAGGAAGTCTGTGCAGATAATCTTTCAGGACCCCTTTGCTTCTCTGAACCCGCGAAGGACGATCTATGACACAATCTCCGAACCTTTGCTCATCCATAATCTTGCGGCCGGCGGCCGCTTGAGGGATGCTGCTGTCGATATCCTCGGACAGGTCGGTCTCTCCCCTGACATCATGAACCGCTATCCGCACGAATTCAGCGGCGGACAGAGACAGAGGATATGCATCGCACGGGCGCTTGCCGTGTCTCCCGAACTGATAGTTGCCGACGAACCGCTTTCGGCCCTTGATGTGTCGATCCAGGCGCAGATACTGAACCTCCTGCAGGATCTGAAAGAAAAGACGAAGATATCCTTTCTTTTTATCAGCCATGACCTGAGAGTGGTCAAATATTTCAGCGACGCAGTCGGGGTCATGTACCTGGGCAGGATCGTCGAATACGCAACTACCGCTGAACTCTTCGAGCGGCCGCTTCATCCGTATACGGAGGTCCTTCTCGCCTCTGTCCCTGAGATCAGAGCGGGGGAGGAACGGGCACCCCGGAGAGCTGTTTTGAGAGGCGACGTGCCGAGTCCGATCAATATCCCTGCCGGATGTCCTTTTCATCCGCGATGCCCAAAGCGGTTCGAACCCTGTGATAAAATTGTCCCTTCACTGGATGAACGGGGCGGAAGGCTCGTCTCCTGCCATCTCTGGAACCCTTACTGAAGAAGTTTTCGGTCCCTAATCAACCGGACAAGGCTAAGCGTTCTGAAAAAAGAACGTCTGCAGCGGCGCGCCGGTGTGGTTCAGCAATTCTTCAGGCGGTCTGATGTTTTTTTATCTCCTCCATCGCCTTTTCATAACAGACAGGGCAATAACCGTGTGAAAAGCTTGCTTCAGTGTGGGTGCTTATGTAGTCTTCGACCTGCTGCCAGTACCCTTTGTCGTTTCGGATTTTTTTGCAGGAAGAGCAAATAGGTATTATCCCTCTTAATCTCTTGATTTCTTCCTGAGATTTTTTTAGTTCTCTTTCACGTTCCTCAGCCAACTTGAGCAGTCTGGCATTTTCGATCACCAGAGGATCCAAGCCCTTCCTGTCATCTACAGTCTTATCAACAAGTTCTTCCTGAGATTCCACTATTTTCTTCGCCGTGTCAAAAAACTCCTTGTGTAGGACAAGGGTCTTATTATGTTTGCCTGCTAGGTAAAAAACAGACGCGTTTAACGGACATGACAGAAAAGGATTGTCGGAATATTTCTGCAGCTCCCTGTATGCGTCTAAACCATAAACATTATGCCAGATATATTTATGACCTTTATCCGCCGGGAATACCTCCAGTTTGTCAGCGAAACCATTCTTCACAAAAAGATCGATCAACCTTCCCACATCATCAAGCGTGTCTGTTTCATCGAATTCATATCCATTCTTGTTCAGATAATCAATAATCTCCTTCCCGACGTCATGTAAAACGGTCCCCTGGGCAAACGCATTGTAGTTTGAAAGTACCTTCCCGAAACTTACCAGAAGGGATTCATAAAGCGCCTGTTTGAAATCTTTCATTGTTTATTTATCCTTTTGTTGGGATAACGCCATGAGCCCGGCTGCCGCAAGGTCAGCGTTTCTCCCCCATTATAGCAACAACATGGCCGGCCTGCTACGAATAAAATTTTCGGCGGCAGGCGGTTTCCCTGAGCGGATTGATACCCACGAATGACCCTGCAGCACCCGTAATAGATGCTTGAGATTGAGTTTGCATCTTACAGTCGGGGGCCTTATAAGGGATCTATGTTCCCTGTTCCATGACTGCCGAGATGGCGAGGCCATCTGCCAGCGCGATGAGGCCCCAGAAGACGAGTTCGATCGCGATAAGCCGGGCCGGCTCGCCAAACAGGTTGAAGGGAGTGAAGAACTCCCAGAAGAGGAAGGTCATGAAGAAGACGACCGCCGCGAACCGAAGTCCCCGCTGTATGACGCCCCGAGGCCACGACGGGGAGAGCCAGCGGTACAGCCAGGCATGGATAATGCCAAATACAATGATGCCGAGGATGACGGGCGCGGGCTGGTTGACGACGAGAGGGAGAGGTTCGAGTTCCGTCCACACGGCGATAAGCTTTCTGCTTTGAAGAGCCGGATCCAGAAGGATTCCTCCTCCATTCACCCCGAAGCCGATGAAGCGGAAGGTGAGCAGCATCACTAGGTTCATGGCGAAGCCGCCCGCGATTCCCGCGAGCAGAGTTTTCGTGTGAGATGTTCTCATCCGCTAGTGCTGTCCCTGTCTTCGCCGTTATTTCTCGTATAGACCCGGGTATCAGACCGGGCTTGGCGACCGCCGGTCCTCACTTTTCTAAGGCTCCGTAATAGAGAAACGCCATGTTCCCGTTCATTTCGTACTTCACCGGCATTCCCGCCTCTTCAAAGACCGCCTGAAGCTGGCCTATCGTACGAGGCGCCACGTGACTCGTTTTTTTAGCACCATCTTGAGGTATTTATCTGCAGGGCGGTTATTCATTATCAGGGTCGTAACAGTCATGGTGCCATTTTCTGCCAAAACGCTCCGTAACGCAAGCAATACTTTTTTTAAATCTCCAAGAACGTGCAATAAGTTCGCGGATAAACTTTTTCGGTCAATTGCTCGCATGCGTACAGCTATTTCGTCTCCCGAAAGCCGGACGCCCTCCCAGGTGAGCAAGTGCATAAGAATCTTGCGGATGACCTGGCAGAGGCAGCAGTTCGTCTTTACAAAAACCGGACCTCATGCTCAAGCCTGCGGGTTATCTCATCGTAGGCGGCGCCGGGGGGGAATGTTATGGGGTCGCCGAAGCGTACGGTCACGTCACCTTTTTTTCGGGGCCAGGTGTAGCGGTAGTCCATGATCTCGTAGACACCCCGAATCTTCGCCGGCACGACCGGGACGTCCATCTCCTTGACCAGAAGCCCTACGCCGGATTTGAACTCCTTTACTGCCCCGTCGTGCGAAAGCTTGCCCTCAGGGTAAATCATCACCGACCACCCTTTGTCTATAAGCCGTCCGGTGTACTCAAGACTCTTCTTGATCCCCGCGTACCGCTGAAACGGGAATATGTTCAGCCCAAGCACTGCGAGGACCGTCGCAGATTTTCGCACGAGCTTTTCATGCAGAGACGCCTCTCTCGAGTCCCACTCCTCGAAGACGTCAGCTGCCGCGGCCACGGCGAGCCTTCTGCGGACATGCCACGGAAGCGCGAGTGTGAGCACCACCGCGTCCAGGTGGCTGACGTGGTTGGCTATCAGGAGGAAGGGTTTGTCGAGGCCATCGAACTTCTCCCTGCCCATTACCCGCAGCGTCATGTAATACCGCGCGAGAGGGCGGATGAATACCGACTGCAGGAGTCTTCTCGCCGCGACCGCCCACCAGGCAAGAGGCCATTTCTTTACTTTTGCGCCGGCAACTTTTTTCTGTGATGAGACAAGCTCCTCGAGTTCAGCGATAGTGGTCCTGTCTGTGACGCGGGACTCATCCAGTTCAACACCCAGCTCTTCCTCGATGATGCTGACCAGTTCCACTCGAGAAAGGGAGTCTATCTGGAGGTCGAGACCAAGGGCCGCCGAGGGCTTCATTTCGCCAGCCGGCACCTTGGAGACTGAGCGTATGATTTCGTATAAAGGGCCTG
>JAOUFP010000331.1 GCA_029858145.1 Nitrospirota bacterium
GAAAAGAGATCCGCTGAGGGATTTGTTCGCAGGCAATCAATGTTCTGAAGTTTAAATCAGGCATCATCAGAATTGACTGTCCTCCCCATGCGACCTTTTCCTGCCGCCCCGGCTCGTGGGCATTTGAATGTCAGCGAGGGAAAATGGTTTTCAAAGGAGATAGTTACCCATCTTTATGGAGATGGCGTGGGTGTTGTTCGGCCCATCCAAACATTCGGGGACAGCAAGCTGGACAGTGACAATATCCGGGTTATAAAATTACATGCAATGTCTGAATTTTCAGCAGTGATATTTTGGGGTCAGCTATGGCCTGCAACCATAATGCCGGGGCAGGCTTAAAACCTGCCCCGGCATTATCCGGCACTGAATTAATGCTGCGTTTCCGCCTCGGGGAGTACCCTGAGGTACTTCACCGACAGTTTAAACCCGACTATGGCGAATGCGATAAAGGCGAGCGTCACGACAAATTCCATCCATGTAGGGAAGTAGCTTGCCCCCCGTGCGCTCTGGTCTCTGTAGAGGCCGAAGATGGCTACGTTCATGCGGTTAATGAGTACCCCGGCGATGACGAGAATATCGACAAACAGGATGTTTTTGATATTCTCTCTCACGCTCTTTACCAAAAGCAGGAGTATCGGGCCAATAACGCCGACGATCATCTCGAGAAGGTACATGTTGGATTCCGAGGTTCCGCTGAAGGCTGCGCCCAGGCCGGGGCCCTTTATCAGAAACCAGAGTTTCATAATCAGGTAAACGATTGAGGCAATCAGCGTTCCTCTTGCAAGTCCGGAAAGTATGCCCATATTCGGCTCATGCCTGAACGCCTTGCCGCTTATGATCGTTTCGAGGCTGACCATCGAAAGCCCCATCATGACCGCGGATGCGAGAAAAAGGGTCGGCAGCTGAGAGTTGTACCAGAAAGATGAGAGCTTCTTCGGCACGATCAGGTAGACCGCCCCGAGTGACGACTGGTGCAGGGTCGACAGGAGAACGCCGAACAGCACGATCGGAACGATGATCCTCTCAATGAATTTCGCGGCTTTTTCCATCTTCACTTTTTCAAAAAACATGGGGCTGGATTCCGCGGCGAGCGTCGAGGTATAGAGGACCACATGGATCGCCACCACCCACATGATGGAATGTATCTGCCACATAAAGACCGGATGCCAGATACGCCAGGGGACCCCGATGTCAAGCATTATGGCTGTAGCGGCCAGGAGATACCCGAAAAAAGCATTCAGAATAGCGGCCCTCGCTATCGGCTTGTACTTTTTCATGTTCAATACATAGACAGCGCCCGCGATGAGAAATCCGCCGGCAGCCATGGCAACTCCGCCAAGCACATCAAAGCCGATCCATAGCCCCCAGGGAAACCTGTCATTCAGGTTCGTTACAGCCCCGAGCCCTGCCATGAGCCGGTAGATGATAATCGCAACACCCGCCGCCATGATAAGAAACAAAACCACAGTCGTCGGTGTCCACATCTTTATTTCATGCTGTGATTTCATGTCTATTCCTCCTTATCCATGTTCTTGTTGCGCCGGGTGATGACCCAGCTGATCGCGCCTGCGGTGAGCACCACGCCGATGACAGCGGGGATTTTTGAGATGTACGACCAAGTCAGGTCCGGCAGTTTCTGCGCAGGAATATCCATGTTGAATCCAAGCGATTCGAACGGCATCGCTGAAATATAGAGCCAGGAAGTGCCCCCTGCCTCATCCTTGCCGTATATGTGTTTGACATATTTGCCCGGGTTGCCGGTTATGCGGTTTTCTGCCTCTTTCAATACATCTTCGTATTCGCCGTAGAACATCGTGTTTGAGGGGCAGACCTTTATGCAGGCAGGCGTCATGTCAGCCGCGATCCTGTCAGAACAGAAGGTGCATTTTCTTACCCACGGGACTGTTTTTTCCCACTCGTACTTCGGAATATAGAAAGGACAGGCGAGCAGGCAATAGCGGCATCCTATGCAGCGGCTGAAGTTGTATGTCACAGGGCCGTTCTCCGTCTTTTTCAGCGCTTCAACCGGGCAGACCGATGCGCAGGCCGGGTTCTTGCAGTGGAGACACTGGTCCTTTACAAAACTCCATACCGGCATGCCGTCCTTTTCCTGCTCGATATAGCGTATGTGGGTAAAACACTCTGAGTTCAGTTCCGGAGGATTTGTGAAATTCCCGTACATTTCGGTTTTTTTCACTGAGCGCTCGTTCCATTCCTTGCAGGCGATCTGGCAGCCCCGGCATCCTATACAACGCGTTAGATCTACTAATACTGATTTTGCCATATCCCCCTCCTATATCTTCTCGACATTGACCATAAAGGCCTTTGTCTCGGGTATCATTGTGTTTGAATCGCCTACGGTGGGAGTAAGGAGATTCGCACTGTCTCCTCCGCTCCCGTCTTCCGGGAACTGCCATCCGAAGCACCACGGAAGGCCGACCTGATGGATAGTTGTATGAGCGACCTTGAAGGGTTTGAACCGGCTGGTGACAACCGCTTTGGCCCAGAGTTCGCCCCTTGCTGAACTGACCTTGATTTTATCGCCGTCCTTGATGCCTTTTTCATTTGCCAGTTCATGGCTCATCTCGACAAAGACCTGGGGCACCATTTCGAGCTGCCATGGGAGATGACGGGTCATCACGCCGGTCTGCCAGTGCTCGGACACCCTGTAGGTCGTGGCGACAAAGGGATACCTGACGTCGCAGGAGACGAAGATGTCTTCGGGAAGCGCCGAAGTCGGATCGCTGTAGAACAGTTTGATCGTGGGGCTGTTGTACTGATTCGACAGCGGGTTCTTCTCGATAGGGCATTCGAGAGGCTCATAATGCTCGGGGAAAGGACCGTCGGCCAGCCCCGGACCGAATATGTTCCCTACGCCATCGGGCTTCATGATAAACGGCAGCTTGCCGCCCTCAGCGCCCTGCGGCGGTGCGGGGCCGTCGGGAACGTCACCCTCCCAGACGCCCGGCTTGTTGTTCGCCGGGTTGATCTTTGCCGGATTCCACTTTATGACCGCCCGCTTCGGATCCCACGGCCTGCCCTGCAGATCTACCGAGGCACGATTGTAGATAATCCTCCTGTTCACCGGCCAGGCCCAGGCCCAGGCAGGGTACAGCCCGATCCCGGTCGGATCAGACTTGTCCCTCCTCGCCATCATATTGATGATCTTGCCTTCTTTTTGTGTATAACTCTGGCTGTACAGCCAGTTTCCTGATGAGGTCGATCCGTCATCCTGGAGCGTCACAAATGAGGCGCAGAGTTCTCCTTTTTTGCCGAGCAGTTTCGGCGGCGTTGCCTTTTTGTCATACACGTCTTCGAGATAGTAGCCGTTGATCTCCTTTGCCACACGGTGGATGTCTATCTCTTTTATTTTTCCGTTTGAGTCCTTTTCCCCGTAATTCCAGGTGAGGTTTACAATCGGATCCGGATATTTGCCCTTCTCCTTTCTGTAGAGCTGTTTAACCCTGTAGTAAAGTTCATTCATGATCTCTGAATCGGGTTTTGACTGCCCTATGGGATTGATCGCCCGGTATCTCCACTGGGCGAGCCGTCCGGAGTTTGTGATGCTCCCCTCCTTCTCTACAGATGAGCAGGCGGGGAGGAAAAAGACCTCGGTCTTGACGTCCGCCGGGTTCATCCCGGGGCCGCGCCAGAAGGACCCCGTCTCGTTGTCGAAGAGGTTGACGTTCACCATCCATTTCAGCTTCGCCATGGCCTTGCGCACCT
>JAOUFP010000367.1 GCA_029858145.1 Nitrospirota bacterium
CCGAAGGTCTTGAGCTCATTGTGTTTCAGTTCCCGGATCCTTTTTGTGACGGCTCCGGCCACAATATCGCTGATGTGGCCTGCGCCGAACCTCTGTCCGGTGCGGGAGATCGCTGACATGATGATCCGGGCATCCCTTGTAATGTCTGTCTTTTCGATGACTCCGGTGCAGATGTCGCAGCTGTTGCAATTATGGGCAGGATAGTCTTCTCCGAAAAAGCCGAGAAGCCGCTTTCTCCTGCAGACGGCATGTTCCGCGTATTCGATAACCCGGTTCAGCTTTTCAACGGCAAGAGAGTTCTCGACGGCATCCGGCATCTTGTCGATAAAATACCGGATCTTGGGGATATCGCCCCTGCTGAAGAAGAGGAGGCAATGGGCCGGTTCCCCGTCGCGGCCTGCGCGGCCAGTCTCCTGGTAGTAATTCTCAATATTCTTCGGCAGATCAGCATGGATGACAAAGCGGACGTTTGACTTGTCAATGCCCATCCCGAAGGCGATGGTTGCCACGATGACCTGCGTTTCATCCCGGCTGAATGCCTCCTGGTTATGGTTGCGTTCGATGGCAGACAGGCCCGCGTGATAGGGGAGCGCCTTTATGCCATGAGACGTAAGAAACTCCACTGTCTCTGCCACAGAGTCCCGCGTTGCCCGGTAGACAATGCCTGATTCTCCTTTGCGGCCGTGAAGAAACTCCACCACCTGGCGACCCACCTTTGTCTTTGGTCTCACCTCATAGAAGAGGTTCGGACGGTTGAAGGAAGCGCGCACGACAAAAGGGGATCTGAGACCGATCCTGGCGATGACGTCATCCTGTACCTTCTTGGTTGCCGTTGCGGTAAACGCGGCAATCGGCACATCGGGAAACTCCTGAGGGAGAGTGGAAAGGCCAAGATAGTCAGGCCTGAAGTCGTGGCCCCATTCCGATATGCAATGGGCCTCGTCAACAGCAAAGAGAGAAAGGGGAAGGCCCTTCAGCATCCTGAGGAAATCAGGCATGGCGAACCGCTCAGGCGCGATATAGAGGAGTTTGGTCCTGTTTTGCTTCAGGGAGCTGCAGGCGTCTGATATCTCCTGCCGGGACATCGAGCTGTTGATGCACGCGGCAGGGATGCCGTTTTCACGGGCCGCGTCGACCTGGTCCTTCATCAGTGAGATGAGCGGGCTGATGACGACGGCGGTGCCTTCAAGCAACCAGGCCGGGAGTTGATAGCAGAGTGACTTCCCTCCCCCAGTCGGCATAACGGCAAAAACATCACGGCAAGCCATGATGTTTCTGATGATCTCTTCCTGGTTGGACCGAAATGCCTCAAAACCGAAAACTGTCCGTAATGCGTCAATCATCACCGGCGCGCTGTCACCTTTCAAAACGATATAAAGATGTCTCTTTCTGGTTTGTCATCTGTCCGCTTCCTGATATCCCGGCTTCGTATAAGTCTGCATCCGCCCTCGTATATCTTCTCAGATTCAGGCATGGAGATGTTTATTTATGAAGGCTGCCTCGGCCCTTCGATCAGCTTCCCGAAAACTGAAACAATGTCCCTCCTTACAGAGTCTTGACAATTCTACCACAGCTGTCGCGATTGATGGCAGGAAGACACTCCTGATCTGTTATAATCAACGCTGATATGGATAGAAAAGGGAAGATAGCAAAAGCTGCCGGAGTCATGTCTGCCGCAACATTTATCAGCCGTATCCTTGGCTTTGCGAGGGACATGATTTTCGCGTTTTACTTTGGCGCAACCGGGGTTTCCGATACCTTTTTTCAGGCCTTCAAGATTCCCAATCTGCTGAGGGAGCTCCTTGCGGAAGGGTCGATGTCTTCAGCGTTTGTGCCGGTGCTTACCGAATACCGTCAGAAGCATGGGGAGGAGGCGGCGGGCCGTCTCGTCAGGATAACATTTACCTTTATTCTGGTTGTGGTGGGGCTCCTCTGCATTCTGGGCATCGTTTTTTCCCCTGCGATTGTCGCGCTGGTTTCTCCGGGGTTCGTCAAATTCCCTGAGAAGTTTTCGATGACCGTGCTTTTGACGAGAATCATGTTCCCCTTCCTTCTCTGTGTAAGCCTTGCCGCTTTGCTCATGGGGGCCCTGAATACGAAAAAGGTATTTTTTGTGCCTGCCCTTGCGCCGGCAATGCTCAATGTTACGCTGATAGTGAGCATCGTTTTTTTTGAATCGAAGACCAGTCAGCCGATCATCGCGGCTGCGATAGGTGTCCTGGCCGGAGGATTTGTGCAGTTCGCGTTTCAATTGCCGTCTTTTTTCAAGAATGGGTACCGGCTCGGACTGAGCCCTTCCTTCCGCCATCCGGGAATCAGGAAGATGACACTCCTCCTGGTGCCTGCGACACTTGCATTGTCGGTCAGTCAGGTGAATATTGTTATAAGCAGCATCTTTGCATCGTTTCTTCCCCAGGGGGGCATAACGTATCTGTTTTATTCGATGAGGCTGATACAGTTTCCCGTCGGCATTTTCGGCGTTGCGATGGGCATGGCAATTCTGCCGACGCTTTCAGAACATGCGGTAAGGGGTGAGATGGGCAGACTCCGGGAGGATTTTTCCTTTGCGCTGCGCCTTCTCTTTTTTATCGCTGTGCCATCCATGGCAGGCCTGATCGCGCTGAGGGAGCCTATCGTCAATCTCCTTTTCCAGAGGGGGCAGTTCGACTATGCGGCGACACAGGGAACCGCTGAAGCGCTTCTGTTTTATTCGCTCGGCATCTGGTCTGTTGTCGGGGTTCGGGTTGTCACCGCCGCCTTTTATTCGATGCAGGACACGAGGACGCCGGTGAAGATTGCGACAGTGGGCATGCTCACAAACATACTCTGCAGTTTTATCCTGATGGGGCCGATGAAGCATTCAGGGCTGGCGCTTGCCTATGCGGTTGCCTCATGGGTCAACTTTTCTCTCCTCTTCTTTTTTCTGAGAAAGAAGCTCGGACGTGTCGATGCCCGGAAAATCCTGGGTTCTTTTTTCAGAACGTTGCTTTCCTCTCTGGCGATGGGAGTCGCCGGGTGGGGGCTTCTGAGAGGAGAAATCTGGCAGCAGGGCGGACATAGCGCAGTAAAGGCTGCATATCTGACAGGAACGGTTGTTTTATGCGTTGTCATATATATGGGATGCAGTTATCTCCTGAAAAATGAAGAAATGGGGTACGCTTACGATATGATGAAGAAAAAGTTTGGAGGAAAGAGAGAAGGCAGATGAAGATCGAGAATATGGTGGTGGGTCCTCTTCAGGTCAACTGTTATATTGTATACGACGAAGAAAGCCTTGACGCGATGGTCATCG
>JAOUFP010000332.1 GCA_029858145.1 Nitrospirota bacterium
TGGACGAAGCACAGGAGCGGGCGTTTATTTCAAATTATCAAAAGCTCGGATTTCTGAAGGACGACAGGCTTGTAATACTTGAGCCGAAGAAACAAGTGAAGCTTTATGAATTCTCCCGGGAAGACGGCCGGGAGCAGGAGATACCTGCTGAGGATGACTATATCAGTGATGCGATAAGTTATTATCAGGGGGCAGCTTATATTTACCGGCATAAACTGAACAGGATGTGAGGAAGCCGCCCGAAATCCCCTCTTTTTGTCCAGTTTAAAGTGCTATCATCCCTATTGCCGTGGAGAGAGGCACCCTGAGTGACTCCTTCGTCTTTCTGTTTTTGATCTCCACGAGCCCCTCTCTCAGCGTCTTCTCTCCCAGTATTACCTGGAAGGGTATCCCGATGAGGTCTGCGTCCTTGAATTTTACGCCTGCACGTTCATCCCGGTCATCCATGAGGACGTCGATGCCTCTTTCCTTCAGTTCACGGTAGAGTTTTTCAGAGGCATCAATTGTCAGCGGGTCTTTCATGTTGAGCGGAAGGATTTCGACATCGAAGGGTGCTATGCTTTTGGGCCAGATAATACCGTCCTTGTCATGGTTCTGCTCGATCGCGGCAGCAGCAATGCGGGCAGGCCCGATACCATAACTTCCCATGATAATCGGTTTTTCAGTTCCGTTCTCATCAAGATATAAGGCCTTTAAGGCGCTGGAATACTTTGTGCCAAGCTTGAAGATATTGCCGATCTCGATCACGCGCTCTACGGCAAGCGCATCTCCGCATTTCACGCAAATATCCCCTGACCTTGCTACATGAATGTCATGCCATTCAGCGGTAAAGTCCCGTTCAGCCATGATGCCCCTGACGTGGTAGTGCGGCTTGTTCGCTCCGCTGACATACATGCCGTCTTTCAGGCAGGGATCTGCTATTATCTTTACTGTCTGCCCCATCGGGCCTATAAAGCCGGCCTCTACCCCGAGTATCTCCTTCACCTCAGCCTTCTGTGCCGGCCTGTGCTGGCCAATGACCCTGGAGAGCTTTTTTTCGTGCAGTTCCTGATCTCCCCTTACAAGCGCGAGAACAGGACCGTTATCCGTGATGACGAGTATGCTCTTTATGAAGAAGTCAGGAGTAAGCTTCAGGAAATTCGATACTTCCTGGATCGTCCTTTTTTCCGGAGTATGGATTTCCGCCTTTTCCCAGCCTGCCAATTCGGTTTCACGCGGTCTGGACAAGGCAAGTTCCACATTGGCAGAATAGCCGCATGAAGGGCACAAGGCAACTTCATCTTCTCCGGCAGGGCTCGGCGCCATGAACTCATGAGAAACAGCTCCCCCCATCATGCCGGGATCTGACTCGACCATAAAGAACTTCAGTCCGCACCGTTCAAATATCCTGTGGTACGCTTCGGCATGAAGCCTGTAATTTTTATCGAGCGCTTCATCGGATATATCAAAGCTGTAGCTGTCCTTCATTAAGAATTCCCTTGTTCGCAAGATGCCGCTCTTCGGCCTTGCCTCATCCCTGAGCTTGGTCTGAATCTGGTACCATACCTGCGGCATGTCCCTGTAGGATTTGATCTCGCGGGAGGCCAGCCATGTCATTATCTCTTCGTGTGTCATGCCGAGGCACATGTCGCGGTCTGTCCTGTCTTTCAGCCGGAACATCTCGTCGCCTATCGCATCCCACCGGCCTGTCTGCTGCCATATTTCAGCGGGGTGGAGAACCGGGAGGGATATCTCCTGCCCTCCGATGGCATCCATTTCTTCCTTCATGATCGCGTTAATTTTATTGAGGACCTTCCATCCAAGGGGGAGATACATATAAAGACCTGAGGCGAGCTGCCGCACATAACCGGCCCTCAGCATCAGGATATGGCTTATCGCCTCTGCATCAGCAGGGACCTCTCTCAGCGTCGGTATCAACATTTTAGAGAACAGCATATTTTCCTCCGAATAGGGAATCAGCATAGTTTTTAATTTGAAATTCTCTGCAGTCCCGAGGGCCACCCTTTTTCCGGCCGGGCCCTCCAATAATACGGCGGGCAGGCAAGCCGGGATGACAAGGCAGCAGACTGCATGGACATTATCTTTGCATGAATAAACCAGTTTAGAGTAATGATTAAGGCCCCTTTAGTCAAGTATTATGAGACTTTGAAAAAAAATACCGATAGTGTTACATTATTTCATCCAAGAATTTACCTGAAAAGGAGTATTTGTGCAAAGAATTCCACTTACCCCTGAAGGATTCAGAAAACTTCAGGAAGAGCTTGAAAAACTGGTTAAAATTGACAGACCCAATACGATAAAGGCTATTGCGGAAGCCCGTGCTCACGGAGATCTGTCCGAAAATGCAGAATATCACGCGGCGAAGGAACAGCAGTCATTTATTGAGGGAAAGATACAGGAGCTTAATTCCAAGATAGCTTTGGCGCAGGTTATCGATCCCTCCAAGATCAGACAATCCAGCGTGGCCTTTGGAGCAAAGGTCAGGGTGCTTGAGACTGAAGCGGATGAGGAATATGTCTTCATTCTCGTCGGGCCTGAAGAGGCGGATGTCAAACAGGGAAAGATATCGCTCAGTTCCCCTGTGGGAAAAGCACTGATAGGAAAAGAGGTGGGGGATACCGCGATAATAAAGGCCCCTGCGAGAACGATCGAGTATGAGATATTAGAGATTAACTTTGAGTAGATATTTTAGATCAACAGTAATAGAAAATATCTCATTAAATGCAAATCATAATCTTCTCACCTTAAGCCTGCCTGACGGAACTGCCGAGCCGCTTCCCGGACAGTTCTACATGATTGAAGTGAACAGGGGAAGCGATCCTCTGTTGAAAAGGGCGTTCAGTCTTTTCAGAAGGACCGCCGAGGGGCTCCAGGTGATGTACCGGATAAAGGGGAGGGGTACCGCTCTCCTGAGCAAAATGAAAAGGGATGATTCGCTGGATGTGCTCGGCCCTCTTGGCAGTCCGTATCCGGTCCCCTCAAGAGAACAGCTGCCACTGGTCGTTGCCGGTGGAATCGGAATAGCCTCTGTATTCTCCTTTCTTCTTGCCTTACAGGGAAAGGCGGTCCTGTTCTATGGCGCGAGATCAAAGGACGAGATTTTCATGCTCGATGAAATAAAAAAAATGTGCAGTGAAGTATTCATATCCACTGATGACGGTTCCCTGGGAACCAAAGGCACTATTATCGATGTTCTCGATGATTATCTGGACAGCAGCCTGGCGGAGGGCAACAGATATGTGGTGTACGCGTGCGGACCGCACCCTATGCTGAAGGCGGTCTCAGCAGTCACTGCCTCAAAAGGCATAGAAGCATATATTTCGATGGAAGAACATATGGCCTGCGGCCTTGGGGCCTGTCTTGGATGTGTTGTGAAAACAACAGGCGGGTACCAGCGGGTCTGCAAGGAAGGGCCGGTATTCAGTGCGGAAGAAATCGTATGGTGACGGCATGAAGCTTGAGGTCTTCATAGGGAAACTTAAGCTGGCGAACCCGGTCATGACGGCTTCCGGGACCTTCGGTTACGGCGGGGAATATGCCGAATTCGTGGATTTGAACAGGCTTGGAGCGGTTGTGGTAAAAGGGCTTTCGCTGAAGCCGAAGGAAGGAAACCCGACGCCGCGCATCGTGGAGACCCCTTCCGGGATGCTCAATGCAATAGGCCTTCAGAATATCGGGATCGAGCGCTTTATCAGAGAGAAGATGCCGTTT
>JAOUFP010000333.1 GCA_029858145.1 Nitrospirota bacterium
TGTTTGCCGCGTGTATTATCTCTGATGTGCCTATCGCGGCGAGATCGCCGTCGCCCTGGTAGGAGAAGATGATTTTGTCCGGCATCACCCTCTTGAGGGCGGTCGCTACCGCCGGCGGTCTCCCGTGCGGTGCTTCAATGATATCGAAATTGAAATAGTCATAGGCGAATACCGCGCAGCCGACAGGGGCGATGCCGATCACCTTTTCGCGAATGTTCAGATGATCGGTGCACTCGGCGATGAGGCGGTGAATGAGACTGTGTCCGCACCCCGGACAGTACCGGAAAGGCGCCGGTTTGAGGCTTTCAGGCCTGCTGAATACTTTTTTCACCAATTGAACCCCTCATAACAGAGAACAACATTTTTCCCGGCCGCCTTGGCGGCATAGAGTGCCGTATCCGCGGCATTCAGCAGGTTTTTTGCGTCCCTAGCGTTCTTCGGATAAGAAGCAATGCCTCCGCTCAGCGTGATTTTTATTTTTTCTGAATTGTTCAGAAAAAAAATATTTTCCTGGACCGCCCGCCGTATCCTGTCAGACAGATGTACCGTTTCCTCCTCCGGGGTATTCGGGAGTATGATGATAAACTCCTCACCGCCGTATCGTACAACAGTATCCGTCTCCCGTGAAACAGCTTTCAGGATCTTCGCAAGTTCCTGGAGCACCTCGTCACCCGCCTGGTGCCCGTGAGTGTCATTTAACTGCTTGAAATTATCAATGTCAAACAGCATGAGGGAAAAGGGAGTCCCGTAGCGGTCGGTCCTGGCGATTTCGAGGTCGAGAGTGCGGTAAAAGTATCTCGTGTTATGCAAGCCGGTGAGGCTGTCGGTGATCGAAAGCCGCCTGGTTTCCTGAAACATTCTGATTTTGTCTATTATGTGCGACACATGATTGCCCACAAGGGTCAGAAGGGATGCAAAGTCAAAATCAAAATCTCTTCCCACCCTGCTGGCAAGGAAGAGAAGTCCGATGTGCTTGTTTTCGCTTATCAAAGGTATAATAACCAGAAAAATTATGCCTTCATCGCGCAACAGGGAAATTTTGGAGATATCGGAAGATTCGACGAAATGGAGCGGCGCTCCTATCTCTATTGTTTCGGCACAGAGCGAGGCGAGTACCCCGGTTTCGATTCCCTGCTGGAGTTCAGGAGATATGCCCCTGCTTATCTGCAGCAAAAATGAATCATCTTCTTTCAGCAAAAGCCATCCTGTATGAAAATCGGTGATCAGAAACACCTTGTCCATGAGTTCTTCCATGGCAAGGTCGATGTTGTCTGACGAGATAAAAGCACTCGAAAGGCTGTTGATGATAATAAGCTCCTTATTCCTTTTGAGCAGTTCCAGTTCCAGTCGGAGGAAATTCGTTATATCCTTAAAGGTAATGCGCAGCAGGCATGTCTTGCGATCAGATTCAAAGGGAAGGACAGACACTTCGAAGTTTCTGTTGTTCAATGTGACGCGTTCGACGGCCTCTTTTTTTTCACGGACAGCCTGTTCTGCTTTTTCCCGGAGCCTGGTAAATTCCCTGAAGTCTTCGAAGGTTTTCCCGATCAATTCATCCTTGACGGAACCCAGAAGAAGCGAACAGCTTTCATTTACGTCAAGTATTCTCCCATCCTGGTGAAGAATGATAAAGGGGTCTGGTATGAGGTCAAGGCAGAAGTATTCTGCCCCTACTTCCTGACTGTTCTCCGTGTTTTTTTTGATAGCCGGCTCTTCCATATGTACGATAGTCTTCCCTGCCCGTCACGCCTGACCCGCCCCTGGAAAGGGGCCGGCGCAGCACTCAGGCACTTATTCGGTTAACCAATGAAGATATTATTGCGTTTTTATGGGCGGCAACGCAATTTTTTTTTGCAATAGGTAGTGTCAATCTTTTTGTGTAAATTCCTTTAAGGGCTTCTTACCCCATTGTTCATTCAAGTGACTGAGCATTGCATAAACAATTCGTTCGATGCTCGGAACGTTATTGAAGCAGTTCATGGGCCTTGTCCTTTTCCTCACCTCCCTGAAAGCCCTCTGGATGACGTTTGTCGTTCGTACTTTGATCCACATTTCCCTTGGGCAATTGTAGAAATTCAATAACTCTTCGAGGTCCTTTTCAAGACACCTGACTGCCTTTGGCGCTATTGAGCGCCACTTTCTCTCCCATCTGCCATATGCCCTTTCAGCTTCTTTTCTGTTCTTTGCGCCGTAGATTGCTCTGGCTCCCTTTATGCACTGATCACGATGTTTCTTTTTAAGGTAGTTTGCGACATTCCGGAGCTTGTGTGCCCAACACCGTTGCCTTTTCACAAACGCCCAGACAAGATCTACGGCGTTTTCAAGCCCCGGATTGCCATCCATCACTACGAGCCCCAGCGCCTCGCCGGTGAGCCCTCTTCGATGAAGATCATTGAGGAATTTCCACCACTTCTTCTCACTCTCGGCGTTTGTTACCACAAAGTCGATAAGCTCCCTTCTGCCGTCCACCTTTATCCCATATGCCGTCAAGACTGTCTTCTTCTTTGCTCCAAAACCCGTCCTTGTTTTCAGATAGATTCCATCTAAAAAAGGTGCAGATACTCGTCCTTGAGCTTCCGGCTATGGTATCGTTTCAGTTCCGCGTCGAGACTTCCGGCTATGTGGGAAACCGTCTGG
This sequence comes from Nitrospirota bacterium, assembly GCA_029858145.1. Lineage (GTDB taxonomy): Bacteria > Nitrospirota > Thermodesulfovibrionia > Thermodesulfovibrionales > UBA6898 > JAOUFP01. The sequence continues at coordinate 2,638 of JAOUFP010000333.1, forward strand.
GCACTTACTCCCTCTCCCAGTATCGGGCGTAATGCTTCCCCGGTTAGCCGTGTCGACGCCCCGTAAACAAATATCTTCATAAGGGCAGCGTCTACGGCAGCAACTCGCTGCTTGTACCGAGGGATGATCCCGCTTTCATAACTCATCCCTCGTATCCTAGGCATCCTCACCTCAAGCCGGCCATCCTTAAGCGTAATCCACCTGGTCCAATACCCGTTTCGATAATCCTTCCTCTTCTCCGTGCGCTCATGGGCTTTGCACCCCAAAAACATGTCCCGCTCTGCCTCAAGTGCCCCGTTGATAAACCTCTTCCTGAATTCTCTGACCGCCTCCTCCTGTGTCTCCCAGAAATCTCCTGCCTCCTTGAATCCTTTCCATAAATCTGTTGCCGTTATCTTTGTCAGTTCCTTTAATGACATGGGTGTATCCTCCTTTCTTGTTCTTGGACGAACAATGGAGAATACACCCTTATCTTTTTGCCTCAAGATTTTTACACAGAAAAGGTTACGCTACCGAACTTATACACAACATTGCATTTTCACTACATTATTGATATACTAACTTAATAATTCATCCTGATTTTTTTTATTGAAAGAGTGGGCAGGCCCACTCTTTTGTTTTATATGGAAGATATAAAGAAAAAAATAACAGATTTGGCTGATTCGGTAGCGGGGCAGAATGCCGTGGATATCGTTGATGTCGAGTTTTCCGGAAGTTCGAGGAAGCCGTTTATACGAATATTCATCGACAAGGAAAACGGCGTCACGCTGGAAGACTGCGAAAAATTCAGCAGGGCGCTTTCAGCTCTTTTGGATGTGGAAGATCCGATACCGAGCGCGTATGTCCTGGAGGTCTCATCTCCTGGACTGGACAGGCCTCTTAAGCAATTGAGGGATTTTGAGAGGAGCAAAGGCAAACTGGTGAGGATTATAACGAGGGAAATGATCGAAAAACAGAATATCTTCAGGGGGAGGATCACCAGAGTGGAGGGGGATGCTATTACTTTGTTTTTTGATGATAAAGAAATAGAAATTCCATTTGAGCAAATCTCTAAAGCAAGACTG
>JAOUFP010000334.1 GCA_029858145.1 Nitrospirota bacterium
CTCCAGAAAGGATTTTGTTTCCTTCTTGAATTTTCTGTAGAATTCGCCGGTCAGGATACGGTTCATGTAAGCGGAAAGGGCCCCTACATTAGGGGATATGGACATCTCATTGTCGTTGAGTATCACGATGAGGTCCTTTTTCAGGTGGCCGGCATTGTTCAATCCCTCGAAAGCGAGACCGCCGGTCATGGCCCCGTCACCGATAACCGCTATGACCTTGAAGTCCTCCCTGTTTCTGTCGCGGCCCTCGAGGATGCCCAGTGCCGCTGAAATAGAGGTTGAGCTGTGGCCTGTTCCAAAGGCATCGTATTCGCTCTCTTCGATTTTTGGAAAGCCGGAAAGACCGTTTTCTTTCCTGATTGTTGAAAACCGGTTTTTTCTGCCGGTAAGAAGCTTGTGGCTGTAAGACTGATGGCCGACATCCCATATTATCTTATCTTTCGGTGTATTGAAGACATAGTGCAGGGCAATGGTGGTTTCGATTACCCCGAGATTTGATGCAAGGTGTCCGCCGTTGACCGATACCGTCTGAATGATTATCTGCCTGAGCTCATCAGACAGAATTCTCAGCTCTTCCATGGTCAGCTTTTTAAGGTCGAGCGGGGAATTGATGTTTTCCAGCATCATCAGCTTCTCCTGCTGAGAAGATAGTTTGCTATCTCCCTTAAAGGGTCCGCACCGGGTGAGAATGAACTCACTGAAGAGAGAGCAGCTGCAATAAGTTCTTTTGCTATCTGTTTTGATTTTTCGATGCCGTAGAGGCTTGGGTAAGTCATTTTGTTTGCTCTTTCATCAGAGCCGACCGGTTTCCCGATTTCTTCAGTATTTCCTTCAATATCCAGTATATCATCTACCACCTGGAAGGCAAGGCCTATATTGCGACCGTATTCTGACAATGCGTCCAAAACATCCATGCCGCTCCCAAAGAGGATCGGCCCCATCATGACAGAAGCACGGATGAGTGAGGCAGTCTTGCGCATATGGATAAACTCAAGGGTTTCGTGGTCAGGTTCGGCATTTTCCGACAGGATGTCCTGTGCCTGACCGGCGACCATCCCATTAAGTCCGGATGCCACAGCTACTTCCCTCAGTGCCCGCAGGAGGTTTGCTTCCTGTACCCTGCCAGAGAGCGAAGGGTCGGATAAAATTCTGAAGGCTTCCGTGAGCAGGGCGTCTCCTGCAAGTATGGCTATCGCTTCTCCGTAAATCTTATGGCTTGTCGGCTTACCCCTCCTGAGATCGTCGTTGTCCATTGATGGGAGGTCGTCATGGATGAGGGAATAGGTATGTATCAATTCGAGCGTGGACGCATAGGGGACTATGTCTGCGGGATTCCCTCCGCAGGCCTCGTAAGAAGCCAGAGCAAGAACGGGCCGGATCCTTTTCCCCCCCGCGAAAAGCGAATACAGCATCGCCTCCTGCAAAACAGAGGGCTTTCCCGGTTTCCCGAAATAGCTGTGAAAAAAAGAATCAACAGCCTCTCTTTTGTCTTTTATGTATTCTTTTAAATTCATGATCTGAAGTCTGAACGCTCTGCGCTAAACACGCTATTCCCACTCGATAGTTCCAGGGGGTTTTGAGGTGATATCAAAGACAACGCGGTTTACCCCTTTCACTTCGTTGATTATTCTGTTCGATATCTTTCCGAGGACTTCGTACGGGACTTTCGCCCAATCCGCAGTCATTCCATCAAGACTGGTGACGGCCCGAACAGCAACAACACTCTCGTATGTCCTTTCATCTCCCATGACGCCTACGCTCTTGATGGGAAGAATGACGGCGAAGGCCTGCCATATCGATTTGTATAACCCCGCTGACTTGATTTCCTCAAGGACAATGGCATCGGCTTCTCTCAGGATATCGAGCCTTTTAGCGGTGATTTCGCCGATGCAACGTATCGCAAGGCCCGGACCGGGGAAGGGGTGCCTCCAGCATATCTCTGCGGGAAGTCCCAGTTCCTGGCCCAATATCCTTACCTCGTCCTTGAAAAGCTCCCGTAATGGTTCTATGAGACTTAACTTCATTACCTCGGGAAGTCCGCCGACGTTATGATGGCTCTTGATGATGGCCGAAGGCCCTTTGAAGGACACACTCTCGATGACATCGGGGTAAAGGGTTCCCTGTGCGAGGAATTCGGCATCCTTTATCTCTTTCGCCTCTTCCTCGAATACCGCTATAAATTCATTCCCGATGATCTTGCGTTTCTTTTCCGGCTCGGTAACGCCCTTCAGTTTTTCCAGAAATCGTTCCCTTGCATCGACATACAGCATTCTGATATGAAAGTGTTCCTCGAACGTCTTCCTGACCTTCTCGACCTCTCCCTTTCTCAGCAGTCCGTTATCAACGAAGATGCAGGTGAGATTATCGGCGATGGCCCTGTGTACGAGAAGGGCGACCACGGAAGAATCCACACCCCCGCTTAACGCGCAGATCACTTTTTTGCCGTTCACCCGCGAACGGATGTCAGCGACAGACCAATCGATAAAAGAGGACATCTCCCACGTAGGGCTGCATCCGCAGATGGCGGAAACGAAGTTGTTCAAAATACGTGTTCCCTCGGCGGTATGGACGACTTCGGGATGAAACTGCAGTGCGAACAACCTTTTCGCCGGATCGGCCATGACAGCGACAGGAGAGTTGGCAGTGTGCCCGATAACTGAAAAGCCTTCCGGCATTTTTTCTATCCTGTCCCCATGGCTCATCCAGACCTTTGTCTGCTGGGATATCCCGTGCAGGAGATCGGCATCGTTATCGACGATCAATTCTGCCTGGCCGTATTCTCTCTTTGCGGCTTTTGCAACCTTGCCGCCGAGATGATGGGCTATCAATTGCATGCCGTAGCAGATGCCCAGAATGGGTATGCCGAGCTGGAATATCTGCATATCGGGGAAAGGGGCGCCTTCTGCGTAGACACTGGAAGGGCCTCCCGAAAGTACAATGCCTTTGGGGTTGAAATCCCTTATTTTTTCTATCGGTGCGTTGAAGGGGAATATCTCTGAGTATACCTTGCCTTCCCTGATCCTGCGGGCAATCAGTTGCGTGTACTGGGATCCGAAGTCCAGAACGAGTATCTTGTCTTCATGCATAAGGTTTTACCTATCTCCTTTTTAAATCCTGAATTAGTTTTTCACTGGATACAATTTCGGATTAAGCAAGCTGTTTGTCAGGTATTGCAGGCATGAGTAATGAATATACACCCTCACTACCGTTCGGGACTGTAATTCGGAGCCTCTTTGGTAATAATAACGTCATGCACATGGCTTTCTCTTAACCCAGCATTTGTGATCTGGATGAATCTGGCCTTCTTCCTGAGATCGGAAAGATTTTTTGCCCCGCAGTATCCCATGCCGGAACGAACTCCGCCGAGGAGCTGGTGGACTGTATGAGACAGTGATCCTTTATGCGGGACTCTTCCTTCCACCCCTTCCGGCACCAGCTTCAGGGTCTCGACACCTTCCTGCTGGTAACGGTCTTTGGTGCCCTGTTCCATAGCGCCGATTGATCCCATTCCTCTGTATACCTTGTAACTTCTGCCCTGATAGAGCATCATCTCACCGGGCGATTCGTCTGTCCCGGCAAAAAGGCTTCCGATCATAACCGAATTGGCCCCCGCTGCCAGGGCTTTCGCGATATCCCCTGAATATTTGATTCCGCCATCAGCTATCAGGGGGATATGGAATTTGCTGGCGACCGAATAACA
>JAOUFP010000335.1 GCA_029858145.1 Nitrospirota bacterium
ACGCAAAACTGCGATATACCGACAAGCGTATAGGCAATCTCACCCTGTTTGGACAGTATCTCTGGTTGGGCAGACTCCAGTCTTCCCAGAGCTGGAGCCCCCGCTATGACGATATGCTCTGGGACCTCCATTATAATAAGGATATTTTCGTTACAGAAAAAAGCAGGACCAACTTTTTTTTCAGTGTCCGCAATCTGTTCAACGGCGCCAATTACGATGATAATGGTTTCCTGAATCCTGAAAGATGGATCGAGGCGGGGCTGCGGATTTCATTTTAGCGGCAAGGTAAATTCAGCGCCTTTTCATATCGTTTCCTCCTGGTTCCTTTCAGTCCCATTTGTTATCCGAGACTTTTCCATGAGAGCTTCTCAGTTTTGCTATAACCAACGATTTTATCAATCTAATAGCACTGTCTTTTAAGCCCTGATTATCAAAGGAAATCATCACTATCGCCGCTAGCCTTCGACGTGTTTACTTCAAGGGATCTCCGCAGTCAGCAAATGCTGAGAACAAATGAGGGCTTCTGTGAGAAGCCAAAAAGGGACGAATAATCCGGCCGAGCTTAAATAGTCATCATTTTGGATCTTCATTTCTGTAGTCTCAGAAAGTCTTTTTCACGTATTCCGGAATCCCCCGGCTCCATATCCGCCCTTCAGGGAAACATACAGCACTTCGCAAATAACCCTTCTTTTGATACCCTTGCGGCCTTTTTCAAGCAATACGAGATCCTGCGTCCCCTGTTCACTCACCGGCGCAATCAGCCTTCCGCCTGCCCGGAGCTGTTCTATCAAGGGAGGAGGGATTTCACTGCATGCCGAGGTAACGCAGATCCTGTCGAAGGGAGATAATTCCGGATAACCAAGGCCCCCATCGCCCAGCACGAGCACGATATCGTCATAACCGGCTTTCCGGAGGTTCTTTCGCGCGAACTCAAAGGTCTCCGGATCTATTTCGATGGATACAACCTTACCATTCGGGCCGACGATTTCCCTTGCCAATGCAGTGCCGTAGCCGGAACCAAGGCCGACTTCGAGAAATTTATGACCTGCATCCAGGCCAAGCGGCTCATAAAAGAGGGGATAACTGTGCGGGCATGATATGGTCGCGTTCTCGCCAGGAAGGGGGAGGGGAACCTCAAGATAAGCATAGTCCCTGTACAAAGGTGGTATAAAATCCTCCCTCCTGACCTTCAACATCGCATCTTTTATCCGATCGGAATTGAGATACCCATCCCTTGCGAGCCGCCTCACCTTTTCTTCACGTTCCCTGCGAAATTGCGCTCTTGTCTTAACTGGCTCTTTTGGCGGCGGTATTATCCAGCCTTGCATCTACGTCCTTTCCTTGCCTCTGCAACCTTCCCGTAAAGGGCATCTCCCGCAGGCGGTCCTTCTGCAGAAATTTTTCGCGAGTCTTAGCAGGGCCGCCTCGAAATCCGGAAAGTCTTTTATTTTCATTCCTTCACCAGTCCATTGCCTCTTTAAACGGACGAGTATCTCCTTTCTGTCCTGAAGATAAGAAGGAATGAGGCGCAGTTTTCTGGCCGCCATAATAACAAGGTCTGACGGGAGTGGGTCCGCCTTTCCCCATACCCCTCTCATCTCTCTGAGGAAAATGTTGACCGTGGTATCCCCGATGCCTTTGCCGAGGGCCTTGATTCTCTTTTCGAGTTCCTCTGGGTCCACGGCCTCCGAATGCAGGATATTCAGGTCACCCTTATATCTCTTCACCACGGCACTGCAGATGTCAAGAAGCTTTGTGGCTGTCTTAAAGTCATATCTTGCATAGCCGCCCCTGTCAAGCACCTCCACAAGACCGTCCCAACCTTTGTCGAGGACTCCTCCCGCTGAAAGGACCCCTTCCCCCTCGAACCCCCTGTAGGTCCTGATAACAATGGACTCCGAGATCCTCGCGCCAAAGAGGATTGATGCCAGGAACCATTTGAATATCTCCTCTGGCTCACCTGAGGACAGATGGATGCCCAGGGCCGAGGAAAATCTTCCCCCTAACACCTTCGACAGGTCTTTCACGGTCATCCCTTTCATAAATGAATGCAGTATTTGGGCAGCCTCAGATGCCAAGCGTCTCCCTGCACGTCCCGCAGAAACCCGGCCCTTTCCTGTCCGTATCCCTGATGGAGTTCGAAAAATACATGATGCAGTCCGGACTGGAGCAATGGTCAAGGCCGCAGGCATGGCCGATTTCGTGAATGCCCTCTTTCACCGCGCGTTCGTGAAAGAGCCGCCTGTCAGGAGGGAGGCCATAGAATTCCTGCCTTAACCTCGCGAGGGAAATAATGGTTGTACCCGAAAGCACATCTGCCTCGCCGAATACAAAGTTGAGTTCAGGCACATAAAGATCCACGCCGGTCAATCCCAGTATCAGCTCTCTTTCCCGCCGTTTCTCTCCCCGCAGCGCCATGAGGATTGCGGTAGCGTGATACTGTCTCCTGCGGGCATTATAGGACTGCGGGAGAAGAGGCATCTCTTCTCCGGTTCTGACCTTCTGATGAAATGCCTTCGAAAGCGCATCGGAGAGAATACCCATGATATCCTTATCCACTTTTCCGACCGGTATGATGAGGATTCCCTTCATGGTTCCGCTCCGCCGGGACTCCGGTATGTCAGTCGATTTTGACAAAAGGATAACGCTGAAGTTTTTCCCTGCTCCAGAGCGAAAGACCAGCCCACTGTGAAATCGTCTCGATCGCTACAATGGCATCGGGATCTTCAAAGGTGATACGGCCCGGTTTCCCGGTTTTTTCGAGCGCTTCGAGAAGGACCGTATCGAGAAACTGCTCCTCTTCGAGTCCCGACAGCTTGCCCTTGAATCCCCGCCTGCGCATCCTCACATGAAAACTCTTTCCTGCAAGTTCAGGCCCCCATGCCAGAACGATCTCCTTCGCCTTTTCTTCAAATTCACCAGGGGACTGAAAGGTGAAGGTATGAGTGACCGGTATCAACCTCGAGAGGAACGACAGGGCATCAGGCTCATCCGAGGTCCATTCGCGCAGGGTCTCGAGCATCCTGGAAATTTCATACACCCTCAGAAACAGCACATTGAAAAAACCCGTCTTCCTGATGGGGCCGAAGCGGCTGAGCTTTCTGAACGCGTCCCTGAACCCATTTTTATTGACGCTGAGAACGACATTCCATTCCTGCATCGTATTCCCTTCCCGGAGAGGCGTTTGATAATCGGGGACCTGATCACATTATATCACGGGATCCTCCGCAATCCTATATTCAACAGATGATCGCAGCTGCTCTCTGTGTTGAGATTATTATCGCCCATGAATATCTGTAGAATACTCAGGCAAATATTGATACACTTAGGCTATGAGGTTTTATTTTCCACAATCTGACTGATGTCAGCCAAGTCCCTTCTCTGACTTCCCATTGGAGAGGCATATGCAACTGCTTGAGATAACAGGACTCACCTTTACAGTAAACGGGAAAAATATCCTCGACAACCTCGGCTTCTCGATAGGGAGACAGGAAGTGCATGCCCTCCTCGGCACAAACGGCACCGGCAAGAGCACCCTCGCCTGCCTGATCATGGGATGTGAAGGATACCGGCAGGCATCAGGCGATATTTTTTTTGAAGGGAAGAGAATCAATGACCTCAGGATCCATGAGAGGGCGCGGCTCGGCATTACGATGACATGGCAGGAGCCGGTGAG
>JAOUFP010000336.1 GCA_029858145.1 Nitrospirota bacterium
TCCGTAACGGATTCAGAAGTAAAAAAATAGTCTTTCTTAGGCATAGACGGCTCCTTTCTTTCACAAGCTAATTTGATATTTTATACCTTTTCATAACAAAAAAAAAGACAAATAGCCCGTATTCTGCTAAAATTTGGAAAAAAGGGGGAATAGCATGAAAAAGATCCTGATCGCTCATGATGGCTCGAAGTCATCTGAAAAAGCATTGAAAAAAGCATTCGAAATCGCGGAAAAATTCGGCTCTTCTGTTACGGTGATTTCCGTAGTTCCCGAGCTTTATCTTACCGAACTCATGGAGGTGGACAGGATAAGGATTCTCGAAACCCTTACTGATGAAGCAAAAAAGACGATGGACAGGATCAAGGCGAAAACCAGTGGATTCAAGACTGTAAGGACAATCATAAAACAGGGGAATCCTGCGGAAGAGGTCCTGGAAACAGCGAAAAAAATAAAGGCTGATCTTATCGTCACCGGTTCTCACGGAAGACACGGCGCCCAGAGATTCCTGCTGGGGAGCGTCTCATCCAAGATTGTTGACCATGCCCTGTGCGCGGTGCTCGTCGTCAAATAAGAGCGCCGATCAGGAGATAAACTCCTTCAGTGCTGCTTCGTATGTTGCCGGGACGACCCCAAAGTTTTTCTCCAGGGATTTCGGGTCGCAGATATTATCCTGCTCTAGGAGCCTCAACTGGTCTGAGGTAACAGGCGGGGCAGGCAGCACTTTTTCAAGTACCGAAGCGCCAAACTTCATGAGTCCCATCGGGATTGTAAAGGACGGCCTGCTGTATCCCAGCGCCTTTGATAGTTTTTCAACCATCTCCCTGTAGGAAAGCTGCTCCGGTCCTCCGATATCGTAGGTGGATACAAAAGCATCGGGGGTTTCGATCACCTTTCCAAGACAGGCCAGCCAGTCTTTTATGTAGACCGGCTGGAATCTGGCACGTCCCTCTCCGGGGATCGGCAGCACCGGGGAGAGTTTCACCATATCGACGAGCTTTCTGGTAAAGCCGTCCCAGGGGCCTATGATGAGCGACGGCCTGAAGATGGTGTGCCTGAGTCCGCTCTGCTTCACTATTTCCTCAGCCTCGGCCTTTGTCTTGAGATACCCCGACCATGAAGCCTTGTCAGCGCCGAGGGCAGACTGGTAAAAAAAATGCCTCACGCCGGCACGCCGTGCTTCCGCAACGAGGTTGGCTGTCCCGTCGCGATGGACAGACCTGAACGTCGCGTCTCTTTTTTCCTCGATGATGCCCACGAGGTGTACTACGAAGTCGTCAGGGCTCAGAACGCCTTTCAGGGTTCCGGGGTCGGTGATATCGCCGCTGACAACCGCCGCGCCTTTTGAAGAAAGGAGCTTTTGCTTTTTCCCCGACCGGGCAAGACATTTCACCGCATATCCTCTTGCGATCAGGTAATCAACAAGATGTTCTCCGACAAAACCCGATGCGCCGGCGATAAAAATCAATGTCATCTCCCTGTCAGTTCGAGGAACTTTTTCATGGAAATGCGTTCTATGTCACTGTGTATATTATTTCCGTGAGAGTCGATAGTTACTATGGCAGGGAAATTCTCTATCTCGAAAAGCCACATCGCTTCAGTCGGGCCGAACTCATCAAGTTTCCATACATTCCTCGTCTTCTTTATCCGGTCAGCAAGATAAACGGCAGCGCCTCCCACCGTATGAAAGTATACAGAACCGGTTTCCTTGAAAGCCCTGATGGTATTTTCCCCCATGCCGCCCTTGCCTATTATCCCGCTGATGCCATACTCCCTGATTACACGGGCCTCGTACATCTCGACACGCATGCTCGTGGTAGGCCCCGCCGCAACAGCCTTGTAGCCTTCCTCCGTCTTCCGCATAACAGGGCCGCAGTGATACAGCACAGCGCCGTTCAAATCAAAGGGGATCTCTTCTTTCGGGGGCTTCTCTTCAACAAGATATTTATGGACTTTGTCCCTCCCTGTGACGATGGTGCCGCTCAGCGACACGATATCTCCCGCCCTGAGAGAACGCATTTCTTCGGATGCCGGGGATACCGGAACGCGCAGAAGTTTTACCATATCAGCCTGCCCCTCCTCGTTGCCCAGCAGCTTACGGAAACATCCACGAAGTAGGAGGCGGGATGACGGTGGTTCACGCCTATCTTGACGCCGAGTGCCGTGGTCCGTCCCCCAAGACCCATAGGCCCTATCCCCAGTTCGTTCAGTTCATTGAGGATGCGCGCTTCGAGCGCAGCAAGCTCATCGATCTTGTTTACATCGGTCAGTCTGCGCAGAAGCTGCTCCTTGGCCAGTTTCGTAACCTGGTCCTTTGTGGCTCCGATCCCTACGCCCAAGATGTAGGGAGGACATCCCCTTCCCTGTGCCTTCTGCACTGCGTCAAGCACGCATTTCCTGACGCCGTCAAGGTCCCGCTGCGCGTTCAGTTCCTCTGACGGCAATTTGTAGATCTGGCCGGCATTTTCACAACCTGCTCCTTTTAACATAAGGTCAACAGTGAGGGAGCTTTCCCGTGTTTCTTCCATATAGATCACCGGAAAACCGATACCGGTGTTATCACCTGAATTCCTGTCAGTAATACTATCGACCGCATTCGGCCTCAAAGGAACCTTTTCGGTCGCAAGTCTGGTCGCCTCGATTATCGTGTTTTTCATTTCAAAATGACTGAGCCCTGTCGGGACCTTCACCCAAAAAGTGGGAACACCGGTATCCTGGCAGATCGGCCTCGCTGTTTCCCGTGCCAACTTCATATTTTCAGTCTGGACGGAAAGGGTGGAAAATGCGGTAGAGCCTTCTGTCTCGCGGGCAAGTCCTGACTGCATAGCCTCCCGGACATCGGGAGGCAAAGATGTGGCGACCTTTTTATACAGTTCTGCGATACCGTCGCGGAGCTTGAGCAAATTACGCCCTCATCTTCTTGAGATACTCGATATGTTTGAGTTCCTGTTCCATCATCTCACGAAACACAACCCGCGCATTGCTGTCCGGTGCCTTTTCAGAGAGTTTTCTGTATAGATTATATGCCTTGCCTTCCATCTCAAGTGCCAGCTTCATCGCCCCATCATCGTCAGCAAAAGTATATTCCTCCAGCTCCGCTTCCATTTCTTTAACCGGGATTCCCGATTCGGTTAAGGGGGCATCGGTCCTTTCCGTAAAATCCCTGAAGCCCTGAATGTTCCTGTCATCCTCGATCGCCTGATACAGGTATTGAATATAATTCATATGACTTTCTTCCCAGTCCGAAAGCTCCGCGAACATTTTTTTTGCCCCGGGCTTTACCGCCTTTGCCGCGGCATCAGAATAAAACATCCGCGTCCCCTTTTCCATAAGATAGGCTTCTATCAGCGCGCTGAGTAAATCTTCTTTACCGGTCATCATATCCAGCTCCTTATTTTCAAAATACCATCATTGCTGCGGATACATTCACAACTGATCACCTTCATTGTATTGCATAATGTCCGGTGAATTCCAGCTTAAACCATTCCCGGAAAACGAAAAACCGACAGCTAATGCATCTTCAGACTTTCCTCCGGCCGTTTCCGCAAGGATTTAAAAACGTGCTATAAAATCATTATCCCATCTTATCATTTAATGCTTTCATAGCAAAGAAAAATCTTGTTCTCCGTGTTCTATCCAGGGACACAGGTCAGATCCCGAAAAA
>JAOUFP010000338.1 GCA_029858145.1 Nitrospirota bacterium
GATCGTCGTTTCACTGAAAGAGGAGGATGAGCATGCATTGGTGAGTGTGGCCGACAGCGGAAGCGGGATCAAAGAGGAAGACAGAGAGCAGATATTCAGAGAATTCTATTCAAAGGGGATAAAGAACGGCACAGGGCTCGGCCTTGCGATATGCAAAGGAATCATAGAAGCCCACAAGGGGGAGATTTGGGTGGACGGCGGAGGTGAAGGCGGGAGCTGTTTTTACTTCAGGATTCCCAAACAGAGAAGAGGTGAGGATGAAAAAACAACTGCTTGTCGTAGATGATGACGCTGACATTTTGAAGGTCCTGAAGGCGAACCTTGAACTGTACGACTTTCAGGCGGCAACCGCAGAAACCTGGGCTCTCGCAAAAGAGGTCCTTGACGTGCAGCTTCCCGATCTCATTATCCTTGATCTTACACTTCCGGACGGGGACGGCATAGAAATCTGCAGGCTGCTTAAGGCTGAGTATCCCAAGATACCGGTTATTATGCTCACCGCAAGGGACAGCGTCTCTGACAAGGTAATGGGTTTTGAGAGCGGGGCCGATGACTATATAGTAAAACCCTTTGAGACGCTCGAACTGATAGCGCGGGTCAGGGCCTGCCTCAGGAGGAGCGTTCCGGCTGAAAGAAAAGTCTCCATAAACGGCCTGGAGATCGATTTTGACGCTCACATTGTCAGAGTAAAAGGCAGCGAAGTTGATCTTACCCCCAAAGAATTCGACCTGCTCCAGCTCTTTGTCCTGAACAGAAACGAGGTTATCAGCAGGGAGTTTATCAGAAAGAAGCTCTGGGGTGATTCAAAATTATATTCCTGGAGCAGGACTATTGATGTTCACCTGCAGCATCTCAGACAGAAGATCGAAAAGAATCCTTCAGCGCCGGAATATATTGTAACCGTTCCTGGTAAAGGTTACAAGTTCAGGATGTAAATCCAGTTTTAAAGCGATTTCCCTTCTCTTTCAATCTTTACATAATCTTTACAGACATTAACATCACATTTACAGACCCTGCATTTATAATGAGTTATGGACGGCTTCATTAACAGCTTGACTATTAATCCTGTTTTGATAGACTGGAATTGTAACACTGAACCACTCACCATGAAATTCTCAGATAAAAATATAGGCAGGCCATGAAGAACCGTGTACTTTTAAAAGGGGGTGAGAATATGAGCGATGGAAAATCAAAAAAAGCTGTACAGTATCTTGCCATCGTAATAGCGGTCGGAGCTGCGATTTTTTTCTTCCTGCTGCTCGGGCCTCCAAAGCTTCTGGCGAGGTCCGAGGCGCCGATCTTCTGCGGCGGCTGTCATGTGATGGACGCACAGTATGAGGCATGGTCACACGCCGGCGCGCACAGGAGAAAGAAATGTGTTGACTGCCATCTGCCGAACCAGAATGTGGCCATGCACTACATCTGGAAGTCGATTGACGGCATAAAGGACGTCGGTTTCTTTTTTTCCGGCCTGGCACCCGAGCGGATCAGGATCACAGAACACGGGAAAAAGGTCCTGCAGGCGAACTGTATCCGCTGCCATGAAACGACCGTGGACATGATCAACCAGGAACGGCAGTGCTGGGATTGCCACAGGAGGATCGCCCACACGCGCGCAGGAGCAATGATGATGTAAAAGAGATCCGGGCAGGGCATAAAGGATTGCCCACAAGCGCACAGGAGTAATACAAACATTATAGGAAGGGGGTTTTAGATGAGAAAAAGAGTTTCTTCAATATTGGCTCTGTTTCTGGCGATGCTGGTACCTGTTGTATTCCTGTCTGCATGCCAGAAGCCGAAGCCGGAACAGGTCAGAGCGGTAAAGATTGCGGACGGTGAAATCGACCCAGCCGAGTGGGGGAAGGCATATCCAGTCGAATATGATCTATGGAAGAAAACAGCGGAGCCTACGCCAACAGGTAAGAGCAAATACAAAAGGGGTTTTGACGCAGACAAGATAACCTACGACAAACTGTCCGAATTCCCTTATATGGCTCTGCTCTTTAATGGCTGGGGTTTTGGGGTTGAATACAATGAACCGAGGGGGCATGCCTATATGCTCAAAGACCAGGTCGATGTCGATCCGTCGAGAGTAGGCGCCGGAGGCGTATGTCTGACCTGCAAAACGCCATATGCCCCGCAACTGGAGAAGGAGAAAGGACTGGACTACTACATGAAGCCCTGGGATGAAGTGCGTCACATGATCCCGGAAAAACACCAGGAACTCGGGGTCGCCTGCATCGACTGCCATGACAACAAAGACATGTCGTTGAAGATATCGAGGGGATTTACCCTTGCAAAGGCCCTTGAGAACATGGGAGTTGATAAGGCAAAGCTGACACCTCAGGAGATGAGAAGTGTTGTCTGTGCACAGTGCCATGTCACCTACAACATCAAGAAAGATGAAAATAAGAAGTCTGTCGGGATCTACTTCCCCTGGCAGGGCAGCAAGTGGGGGAACATATCGGTAGAAAATATTATCAAGCAGATCAGGGGCGATGCGAGTGTAGGCGAATGGACACAGAAGGTCACTGGTTTCAAAATGCCATTTATGCGTCATCCGGAGTTCGAACTGTTCTCTTTCAACAGCGTGCACTGGAAGGCCGGGGCGGCATGTGCTGACTGCCATATGCCTTATACCAAGGTAGGGGTTTCCAAAGTGTCGGACCACCGTGTGACGAGTCCCCTCAAAAACGACATGAAGGCATGCATGCAGTGTCATACCGAGAGCGCTGAATGGCTGAGAGATCAGGTGACCGCCATTCAGGACAGGACCGTATCCCTCATGCTGCGTTCAGGGTACGCAACAGCAACAGTCGCAAAGCTCTTCGAGAAAGTGCATGAACTGCAGGCAGCGGGAAAGAATATCGACAAAGATCTCTACGAAAAGGCCAAAGACTACTATATGGAGGCTTTCTTCCGCTCGCTGTATGTAGGCGCTGAAAACTCTGTCGGTTTCCACAACCCGACTGAGGCCATGAGGATACTCGGAGATTCAACCGCCTTTGCGATGAAGGCAGAGGGTCTTCTGAGGCAGGCACTTCAGAAAGCAGGCGTTGAAGTCCCGCTCACAGTGAACCTTGAACTGAAGAAATACCTCAACGAGAGAGGCAAGAAGAAGCTCAATTTCCAGAAAGGAGTAGAGATTGATGACCCCTACGGCGTTCAGGAAAAGCTGTTGAAGGTCACACTTGAATAACATCTTTAAAAAAGAGGCAGGGCAAGTTCCTGCCTCTTTTTTTTATTGAAAGGTGTAATGATCTGAATGCTGTGGAAGTTATGATGCGATTGATTATGGCGGATATCTCAATTATTCTCCTGCAGACTATTGTGTGATGCAATTATGATGGCAGGCTGACTGAGTAGAGATAGATCTATCGAAAAGTGAAGGAGGGATGACATGCCATTAACTAGGAGAGAGTTGCTGAAAACAACCGCCGCGGTGGCGGCCGCAACAGCGGTCGGAGTGAGTGTCCCGAAGGAACTGCACGCGGTGGTGAAAAAGACAGAGGCGGGCTGGAGGTGGGACAAGTCTGTCTGCAGGTTCTGCGGCACAGGCTGCGGGATTATGGTCGCGACAAAGGGAGACAGGATCGTCGCGGTGAAAGGTGATCCCGTAGCGCCGGTGAATCTGGGT
>JAOUFP010000015.1 GCA_029858145.1 Nitrospirota bacterium
GTGACAGACGAAGCATATCTGTTTCTTATCTGCCTTCAACAAATAAAATTCGTATTCCGAAGCGTGCGGATCATGGCATGCGGTGCACCCCTTATCCTTGATCGGCTTGTGAAGATTCTGCACCTTCATAAGCCCGGTCATATTCTTGTGGCAGGACAGACAAAGTTCATTTTTCCCGAGAATAGTCAAGGACGCACTGTCAGAAGCATGAGGGTCATGACAGCTGAGACACTTTCCTTCATCCAGCGGGCGATGCCTGTAGTTTTTCCTGAATTCTCTTTCTTCCTTTTTATGGCATATAAAACAGAGTTGACTGCCTGAGGCGATTACATCAAAAGGCTTTGGGTCTGTCTGCGGCTTATGACATGACTCGCACTGCGCCAACGGGGCATGAACGGACTCCCGCAACAGCTTGTCATTTGTCGAGCTGTGAGGTGTATGGCACCCCATGCATTTCAGCTTTTCGACCGGATAAGAGCTATGCGCTTTCTTAAAGGGAGAAGCTTTGTAATCATGGCAAGTCCCGCATAATGCAACTTCGTCCTTTAAGAGATTATATTTATATTGCGAACCATGGGCTGAATGACATCCAAGGCAGCCGTCAGCAAGCGGTTTGTGGCGCTTGGCCCTCATAAATGATGCCTGCTGATGGCAAACGAAACAGAGTTCCGGGCCCGTCTTGGTGAGAAGACCCTTTTCATCCGACGCGTGTGGATTATGGCACGGCAGGCACTTGCCATCTTTTAATGCGGTATGCTGATGCGGCAATTTTTCCACATCGGATGCCATCTTGGTATGGCAGAAATAGCAGAGCTTTGTTTCCTCCCTTTCTTTAAGAGCCCTCGCAGCTATCTTGCCATGGCGGATGTGGCATTCCTCACAAGCCTTGCTTGACATTGGAGCATGCACGTTCTTTTTTTTCAGGAAGCTCTCCATCTCCTTATGGCATTCCAAACATGGCTTGGGTGCAAAACCCTTTCTCGCAGCACTGACGTTGCCGGCATGAAACATACATGCCGTAATGATCACAACAATTCCGATAAGGCCTTTTACCGAACTGTTCAATGCAGAGTTTGTATGCATATTTTTTTTGCCAAGTCCTCCCGTTATCTTCAATTCAGCCGCTCCATAAAACAGGGCATTGAGATTATTTCTGACAAATTGTGCTGCCTTTAAAATCATTTCTCCAGTTTCTTTTCAAGTTTCCTGACTGCATTGTCATGGATAATAATCTGTGCGTCTTGTCTCAGTTGCATGATGTTTTTTTCAAGCAAGTCGCTGTATTGCTCGTCAATTAAGGCCTTCTCGACCTCTTTCCTTACACTCTCAAAATCTTTGACCTTTTCTCCAATCTTGTCAAGCACCTGTACTATAACATATACACCATTGTTTTTGAAGACAGGACTAAAATCACCGGGTTTCATCGAATCAATACTTTCCATAAGAGGTTCAGGCAGATGGTTCTTCGACACCCAGCCCATATCAATCGTATCTTCGTTCATTGAAGGGGGCAGTTTTCTTTTCGCAAGCCAGAGGAAATCAGCGCCGTTTTTAAGATTGCTCATGGCATCTTCTGCATCCTCAATGGTCTTCACCTGTATCTGCTGAAGCTTAAAAACCGCCGGAATGGTATATCGCTTCTGATTTTTTTTGTAGTAGTCCTGCAATTTATCGTCTGTAAGAACAATTTGGGGGAAAATCACGTTATTGATAAAGGCTTTTTTGAGAAGATAATTTTCATACCCTTCTGCTTCGTCTTTCAAGTCCTTTGTCTCATAATGTCTGCTGAGAGCTTCCTGGTCCAACAGTTTAACATCAATACGGGAATCAAGAATTCCTTTCTTTTCTTCCAATGTCTTGGGCAGTCCCTGCTTCATCAGAAAGACGCCGTTCACAAACTCGCCGACAGTTATCACTGCAGTATTTCCTTCTGCCAGGGGAGAGGTATCATTTATCCACTTATCAATCTCCTCTTTTCCTCCGGCAAAATCAATCTCGCCAAGAAGTTCTTCATTGATAGTAATGGCCGCCTTTTCACGGAGCGTCTTCAGATAGCTCTCTTCAAGCTCGCCCTGTCTTTGTCCCTTAAGGGCCCCTGCGATACTCTCTTTTACATTCTTGAAGGCTTCATCAGTTTCTTTATTGTCCAACAATTTCAGCAGATAATATTTGCCATCATTATTCAGGATATCACTGGTCTCATCTGTCTTCAGTTTGGAAAGCGCATCACGCAAGGAAGGCACAAGCCCGCTGCGCGGATAAATGACCTCCCCACCTTTTTCTTTGGAGAAATGCTTTGAATGCGCCCGGGCAAGCTCGCTGAAATCGTCTCCCTTGACGAGTTTCTCCTGCACTGCCTTTGCTTCGTCTTCAGAGTTCAACTCGATAACACCGAAATGGAGATAATTTTTTTTGTACTCATTAATGATGTCATCTTCTGTTAGCGATATCTTCTGTATTATCTCCTCTTTATGGAGTCTCATCACCGATTCCCGCTTGATATATGCTTCCATTTTTCCCCGAACTTCAGGAAGCTGGTCAAGCCCCATACGGAGGGCTTCATCGTAAATCAGCCTGTCATCGATAAGTTTCTCCATATAAGAAGAGACATCCAGAGTTTTTGCCGAGGAGAGATCCTCTCTTCTGTGGCTGATATTCAATGCATAGGCCAGATCTGATTCTGTTATGGGAGTGCCATCGACAACCGCCAGCACATTGTCTTTCTGTGCAATTGTTGCACACCCCATAAAAAAAGGAAAAGAAAGGAGAAAAGCATAAATGCTTATCCGAAAAACCCTTCCCGCTAACAGCCGTCTTTTTATTTCCATTCTGTTTTCTCCATTTTCTTTATTAATTGAGAGATCACTTTATATGCAACCTTATCCACAGACCTTATTTTTCCAAAATCCAAGATGGAAACATCTTCATCACCATTCATCTGATGGCTGTCACACCACAAAATCCTGTTTTTTCTGGCGTCGATTAGCCTGGCTGAGATGACCACTGCAGGAGCAGATCCGGTTTCCCGTCCGTCGGAATAGAGTTCAACGGCGCCTACCAGGATACCGTCAACATTCAGGGATTCGGAAATACCTGCTATGCTTCTGTAATCGACTTCTCCCCGGTCCCTTATCCTGGTTTTCACAATTGCGCTTCTCACCTCGCCGAATTCAACCGGCACATAATGAGAATTTTTAAAAAGTTCCGCAATAAACATATAAGAGGGGATCATCCCTCTTTCCTTGAGCTCTGTTTTGTTCAGGAAAGGCATAACGGCAATTCTATATGTTTCTTCAGAAACTTTCAAGGGAGGCTCAATGCTGAATGACGCAAATACCCTGTCCATGACTACCGGAAGCAACTCTTCCATGGAATGCAATGTCCCAAGACCGAGGAGCGAAGTAAAGTCATCTCCGGTGGCTGAAGCGTACTCAGACCAGAGTATCTCGCCCGTGGATGAGTCGACAAGCCGTGCCGAAAGTCCCAACTGCGGATTTGAACCCATCGAAAAAGTGTAGATCGTCCCCAGCAATACGGCGGTAACGTTCAACTCTTTTTCCATCTTCAGCGCCAGTTCTCTTGAAATATAACCGGTAGTCCTGACACGCTCCTTGATCAAAAAATCGTTCAGGCTTTCTTCATCCTGAAGGTCAAATCCTTTGCTTTTCATCAAGCCCGTTACAGCCGGCATCACATGTGTCAGCACATCTTCAGCGCCGGATAGATTTTCAAAATCAAAGATCGCAATCTTTTCCTTTGATACACGCTGTTCAGTTCCGGGCTCGTCGGCAGCTGGCACTATAGCCGGTAAAAGGAGCAATACGAAAGAGAAAAGCAGAAAATAACACAATTTCAGATGCAATTGACTTCGCTCACTGCGCTTAGTGTTAGAGAATGGCCTTTTCTTCCCGTTTAATATTGACCCAATGTCCTGATGCAATCCCTTACCACCTTCAGTGTCAATTCACTCAAAGTATCTGATCGGGCGCCAAAATGCCGCGCCATAAAACTGTCTCCGACTGCGGTCTTCGTTACCGACCAGAGAATGCTGCCCGAGGCCGTATCTGCCATCATCAGGGTGATTGCCACTTCAGGAGCAGTAAAGCTTCCGCTCCTCATTTCACCGTATTTTTCCACACTGCCAAGAATGACCGCCTGTACTTTCAGGGAATTCCCGACTTCCTTTATCTTCTCCGCGCTGATAGCCGATACCGATCTCACGCCGGCCTTGTCCAGAGCGGCCACTGTATCGCCCGGGAGCGCAACATCGACAATGTTTGTGAGCAGCAACTCACTGACAACCAACTGCCTTACCGCATCAGAAGCAAATTTGTCATTGGTGAGATTATCCAGCGGCAGAACAGCAACCTTTTTAATAAAGCTCAGATCCACTCCCTCTGCGAAATGATAGGTCGTCTCGGGAGTTCTGCATCCCATGTTCATCAAAAGGCCAAAAAAAACCGCTATGACGACATTTATCTTTAACAGTTTCATCCCTAAATCCTTTTCATGAGTTTGTTTTGTATGATACTGGTAACGTATCAACAGCTTCTTTAACCACTCTTCTTGCCGTCTCGCTGAGTGAAATGTTCTCGGTGCCGAAATGTCTGGTCCAGAAGCTCGCACCTCCTGACGTGTTGACCGCAGACCAGAGTATGGCGCCCGTAGACGTTTCCACCAGTCTGAAATTAACAGACACCTCGGGATAAGAAACGGTGAGTCCGCTGCTTATTGCATACGCTTCGACCGATCCCATCATAACCGCATCCACATTCAATGTTTCACCTAGCTTTTTTATATCCTCACGGCTTAAGGACCAGAGAGGTTTGTTCAACGTCCTGAGAAAATTTGTCACCTCTCCCGGTTCGATAACATCGACGCCTCTGGAGAGCAGTTCGGTAATCACAACTCTTCGCACCTTCTCACCGGCATATTGATCCTGGGTAAGCGACTCAATGGGCAGCACAGCAATTCTTCTTACGGCGTTCACATCGGCATTCGGTCGCAGATAGTGCTTTATATTGTTGGAAGCACAACCGCCTGAAACAAACAGCAAAGCAATGAGGATGACAAATCTGAAAGATAAAAACCTTTGTTTCTCTCTATAGTTCTTCAACATACCGGGATCTTTTTTATTATAAAGAATACTCATTAAAACCTGCAATTCAATTTTCCTGTTATGGAATGACTTTTTGTTTCATTATCGTTGGCGACTTTCGCGAAACTGTATGTAAGCTGGCCATCCATGAAGTTTGTGATTTTCCACGAAACATAGCTGCCGAGAAGATCACTGGTTGTGGATTCCGGGTCAGTCCATATGCGCTGGTAGTTGAAATTCATCCTGATGGCAGGAAGCGGCAGCCAGTCGGCTGAAACGCTGCTCCGGTATGAGAGATCACCGTCAGCATTTGATATGCCCAAATTGCCTGTGAAGTTAATAAAACGGCCGGGCCTGTAGGTAACCAGCAACGAGCCGTCTTGTGCACTGGAAGAATCATCTTCAGATGACAGCCACCTGAAACCGTAGTTCAGGTGGCCCGAAAGCTTTTTGGTCAGTACGGCAGCCAGCGAGCCCGAAACAAAATAGGAAGACGTCCGTGAATTCGTATCTGGAGAGTAAGATTCCTGGGTTGAATAGCCAAGATCCGTTATCATTGTGACTCCCTCGTAAAGCCGCGAATCAGCAGTAAGAACAACGGAATGGGAAGTGTACTGTTTCTCCCCGAAACTGTAGCTTTCGCTCCTCATTAAGGAAAGATTTGTGCTGAGTGTCGGCAACGGCGAGGAAAGAAAAGACAGGTTGTATGAATTCGTACTCAGGTCAGTCCGCTTCGAGCTGTCGAATAATTCGCTCCGGCCTACAGCAGCGTTCACGGTAAGCAGCCTGTGGACCAGCCATGTCGACCCCAGGCTGTAGCTTCGCGTTACGTTGCTCTGCATTCCCTGAACGTCATCGAAAGATTTGCTGAATATGTTTTTGAAGATCCCCTGAGTTGAATTCAGAATGGAATCAGGGTCGCTGTCTGACCTGTTTATAAAATAACTCAGCGAAAACCTGAGCCCCGCGGAAGCATTGTAATTTCCGCTCATGCTCAGTCCCTGTGCAAAAAAAGTGCTCTCCGATTCAGTTTTTCCCTGTTGCAGCAGGTCCGTTCCATACGCCTCGACCTCCGTGACCAATACGTCAGGAGGGCCGACGATACCGGCAGTAACCTGATTGACAGCTTTGAAATAGTCCGCGTTCTGGGGAGATGCAAAGAGAATCTCATAGCGGTATATATTGTTCAGTGAGTCATAGACCGAAACAGTGACGTTCAAGACGGTTACCAGTGACCATGTTCCCGTTGCGTTGAAGTCGCTTCTGTATACCCTCCAGTTCGAAGGGTTTGTCAGGTTCGCATCATTTCTGACATCCTGGTTCACATAGATGTACAACCTGTCGACAGACCTGTCAGAGGATACCTGAATGCCGATATTATGGTACTGTCCTGCAAGAATATTAATAGCCGTTATCCCAGTGTTGAAATCGGCATTAATCAGTTCCGGCCTGTTCGATAATGCGAAATCATAGGTGGATGACAGTGGAGGGTAACTCCCCTGATCATGAAGTCCCTGCAGGGCTGTGCGCTTCAAAAGAACATTCTGTGTCTGCTCGGAAAAGACCGTGCTCTTATTGCTTCCATAGTTTGCCCTGTAATCAAAAGCAATATTCACCCTGTTGTTTAAAAAAGACCTCGTATGCCCCAGAAAATATGATCCGGAGAAATTGTCACTCGTTGTCTTGCTCGTCAGCGATAGCGGCGTCTCAGTCTCTCCGTGATTATAATATGCGTTGTAGGAAAGCCTGTAGTCTCTATACTTAAACTGGTACCCGGTGCCCACGGAATATGTTGTTGTAGTCGTATCGCTCGTTCGCGGTGAGAGATAGTTATAGGCTCTCTGCCTGTCTGCCTGAAGAGTAAGAGACGGCAGATCCACCGGATACAGGGAAAAGCGGGAATAATAAT
Organism: Nitrospirota bacterium; assembly: GCA_029858145.1. GTDB lineage: Bacteria > Nitrospirota > Thermodesulfovibrionia > Thermodesulfovibrionales > UBA6898 > JAOUFP01. The sequence goes on from JAOUFP010000015.1 coordinate 7,008, forward strand.
ACTCCGCGGTATTCCTGCTCTCGTCTTCCAGTTTTGAAGTCGTCCATGATTCTGTCCTGCGGTACCCCATATTAATACTGTAAACCGTGTTGCTGAGGATAATATCAATGTTCGGCTCTGCTGACCTGCCGTATGTGTCCTTTTCGTTGCCGTATATGTCGGTGCTAGTCGAATCAGAAAGCGCTGCCCTGAGAAACAGGGAATAGGAAATTTTCGGCGTAATCTGTCTGTCAAGGGTCAGAAAATAATTCTGGCTGAGCGCATTGCTTGTAGTTTCCCCTGCCTCATCAGTGAATTTTGAAGTCGAGTACCCGATATCTGCAAAGCCCCTGAAACCGGCAAACCCGGATGCACTGAACAAAAGAATCATCACCATGGCGAGCAAAAATGTGACCGGTAAATTCCCTCCAATCCTTTTCATCGGGTGAACAAATCCAGTCCGTAAGGCCTTTTCCCGGCAGGGATGACGCGCACTCTCTGTCTTGTCGTTTTATCAATCACCATAACAGAGTTTTCCCCTCTGTTGACAACATAGATTTTTCTCCCCTCAGGGTCCAGCATGAACGCCCTCGGGGAAATTCCCACAGGTATGATTCCCATTACAGGGGGCATGACAGGCTGGGCAGCAGGAGTCACCCCCTCCGAAAGTCTCAGCACAACTATCTCTCCGGGCATCTCCTTTAAAAGGTATATCCTCTCAAAATCCGGATCGGAAAAAACCCCGATGACTGACGGACCGACATTCTTGATAGCGCTGACAGCCCCTGCAGTGTTTCCTCTCACTATCGCAGGAATACTGATGACCGAAAGATCATCAAAACTGTTATTGGCGACATAGACCTTTCCTCTCAAATAATCCACGCTGAGACTGATGGGCTCCCACTGCACCTCAAAAGGTATGACTTCCTCGCACCTCATGCTCTGCACGTCGATCTTCAGCACGGAGACACTCTTGGAATTCTTGTTGGCAACGTAAACATTCAAATATCTTTCCCGGTAATTTCTCAAGGCATTGATCTCGGAATTGCTGAGAAACCTCGTCCCGGAAAGAGATTCGAAAGGGGGGTCCGAAGCAATGGCGACCGGTCCGTCGCCAACGGCAACCTTATCTATTTCCTGAAGTGTCGAGGCATCGATTATCGAAACATTGTTCGAGCCGAAATTGGCGACGAAAATAAGATCTTTTTCATGAGAAACCCTGGCTACTGCTATCGCCTCGGGTTCCTTGCCGAACCGCACGGGAATTTCGCTTTCGACGGTATTGGTGTTCGGGTCTATCACGGAAATGCTGTTCGACCCGGAATTGGCCACATACACTTTCAGACGTTCTTTCCTCGGATTAACCGCAATCCCCCTCGGACTTTTTCCCACCAGGACCGTACCTACCACCTCCCCCAATTGCCTGTTTATCACGTATACATTGCCGGACCCCTCATTCGTCACGTACACCAGCAGCGTCCTCAATTCAGGCATCTCCTGCTTCACGATTAACAGCGGTTTGAACAGGTAACCTTCAGACACAGAGGAATCAGGAGACCAGCTCAGGAATAATGAGATGCTCTGCCGGGGATGCACATTGATATCAATCGGCAATTCAATGCCCTCAGGAGGCAACGCCAGATCCGCGCTGCCGTTTTTCCTCGTAACAGAAGCCTTTTTGACCACAATCTCTATCTTCCGGTATCTCCCTTCGGGAATAAACCGCTCGCCAAGAAGGATCTGACGCCCTGTGACATCAAGAGAGTTTACGTTTAGCGGCTTGGCCATGACCTCCCGTGAAGTTCCATCTTCCGCGACGATATTGACCGCATTCAGATCAAAGGTGATATTCTCAGATGTGCGTTCCGGCCCGTTCAGAAAGAGGGTTATCTGGGATTTGTATTGCTCGTCAGGCGCTTTCCCCGTCTCCGCCACAGAAGCACAGCCGGCAAACCAGAGGGACAGAAAAAAAAATACAATCCAAAAAAGAATATTTATTTCTCTCTTCATTGTCTTTATTTCCTGAATCGAAAACATTCTTGGCGCCCTTCCCTTATAAAGAAGCGTAAAAAGTTTTTTCAACTACCGGTGTCCGGTACAAATCAGCAACAGAAACGGGAAAAAGGTCAGCGGGAGCAACCCAGCCACCGGGAAAATCCAGACAAAAAGTTCTTCATAACATGAGGCCAGATCACACCAAAAACATATATTGCTTCAAACCAGATATCATGCACTAACTCCTGCGTTCGCTATTTATTCGGTTTAAACACCTGGACCCTGTGATTGAACAAATCCGCAACCAGCACCTTGCCTTCCCCGTCGATGCATATTGCTGAGGGATACTGGAACCAGCCTGCGGACCACCCAATCCCACCGAATTCGAACGCGAACTTGCCGGATTTGTCGTAGGCATTGACGGTATGACGCATGTAATCAGACACATATATCAGGCCGTTGTCATCGTCTACAGCCACGCCGGACGGTCTGCTCAGCTTTCCGCTGCTGCCGCCTTTTTCGCCGAATTCAAAAAGAAATTTCCTTTCACTGTCATATACATAGACCCGGCTTTCTTCGTCGCTTAACAGGTAAATAGTGCCGTCTTTGCCTACCGCCGCATTGGTTACTCTAACTTTTTCCCCCTTTTCCTCGGGGGATATCATATCGATAAACCTGCCCTGCTTGTCCATATACAGCACACCCAACGGAGAACCTGTTACCAGCAAATTTCCTTTTTTATCAAGAGAGAGGGATCCCGGAACAAATGAATCGTCCCCTTCGAAGCCTTCCGGATAGATATCCCGTTCAAAGATAAGTCGAGCGTTAAAAACAGATATCCTTGCCCTGGTATTGCCCGCAGAAGAACCCTGGGAAACATAGAGATTGCCGTCCGTATCAACAGCCAATCCTGAAGGTGATCCAATTCCTTTCTTCTTGTCAATGGTAAAGAGCGGAAAGAAATCCGCAGAATATATGAGCATCCTCGAACCGCCGACAAGAATATATAACTCCTCTTTCACCGGCTCCCAGAAAACATTCATCGGATAGTATATTCTGAATCCTTCCTCGTCTTCCGTTATGCTATCGAAATAGGTGACCCCCGTGACCGGCTCCTCAGCGTATGCCTTGAAGGGCTCAAGGGAAACCAATAGAAAAAGCAGTACTAGCACGCAGAAAAAAAGAAACCCCGGGAGCACATTTATACTTTTCGTTCTTCTTTCCAATCTGCTGTTCATTAATGAGCCGGACCTCTAAGACTTAATCCTTGTTATTTTGCTGATAAAAACTGACAGTACAAGCGCAAATCCTATTGACGGCAGATAAAGGCGATGTTCAAATATGACATCGTAGATAACAACAAAACTCGACGTTACCGTGAGGGTCACAAAAAACCAGATAATGCCGAAGGAGATGAGTCTTTGCCTGCGGAACAGCCATACAGCCAGGACGACTATTGATAAAAGCAGCAGGGAATAAAAGGCGGTCATAAAGTCGATATGCCTCGTTATCGGCCAGTCATAATCAAGATTGAGGTTCGCAGGGACAAAAAGCAGCCGTATATAATACGGGATAACATTCAGCTGCGTCAGAAAATACTGAAATGAAGTTATGCTCTCTCCCTGCGGCATCGAAACTCCCTTCGAATAGTCAAAGGAAACGAACATCTGAAGATTCGACATGCTGAGATAAAAGACAACCAGCAAAGATGCGGAAATCGCCAGATGGAACCTGAAATATTTTTTCAGACCATCCAATTTTCCATCTGAAAGAAAATAATAATCATAAAGCATCAGCATCACAGGCAAGGTAGCCGCTTCCTGCTTTGTCCCCATGCCGAGACATGCTGAAACAAATGCGCAGGCAAAATACGGCATAGAATTCCGGGACCTGATGGCCTTTATAAAAAGTACAAACGTTAAAAGATAGAAAAAGGTCGCGAGCACGGAAGAACGGCTCACAATATAGGTGACAGCCTGCGTCTGGACCGGGTGGGCGATAAATATCAGGCTGGCGTAGAGAGGGATCCTGCTATAATAGCTTTTGGCTCCCGGCTCCTGGCTCATAGCTGAACTCATGACTGCCTGCACACTGCCCTTTACTCTCTGCTCTTCGTTTCTTTGCATCGTCCACATCAGAATGAAATAAAGCATTACACCATTGGCGATGTGGAGCAGGAGATTTACGAGGTGGTATCCGAAGACATCAAGTTTGCCGAAATAATAATTCACCGCAAAGGTCAGATCGAGCACCGGACGGGTAGAGCCGGAAAATATCTGTTTGATATCAAACCGGTGGATAGCGTAGTTTTCCACAATGGAAGGAGTATCATCAAAATGGAATGAGGCATCGAAGGTATTTGAATAGATGATGAATGCAATCGCAGCTATCAATAACACGCTTAAAGCATTCTTCTTTGCGCCTGTCAACTCAGAAAGTTTCGTAATCAAAGTCATATACGCTTCTCATATCCTTTCCCTGTTTCATAATTGATTTATCAAAACCCGGCGCATGAATCTGCTGATAATCATAAGTTGATGATGCGCAAAAACACGTATAATAATATAACCCTTTTGCGTTCCAATGGTAAAGAGTAATACGTCCCTTTCCTTCGTCCTGAGTGAAATCACTCAGCAGTTTCTTATCACTCTCCATCTTCAATAAATTTTTGATGACATCATTTCTATTTTCCTTACCCTCCGCAGAATCATGAATAAAGTTAAGACATTGCACAAAAAAAAGAAGGTTCATTCGTAATAAAGCTGAAGTTTACCGCAAAAAGCCACTTCCTGGATTCCCGCCTTCGCGAGAATGACAAAAAAACAACACATTACGATAGTCAGCCTCTGCCCGACTGAAGGGATCGGACAGTCCACTGCATTCTTTTTCCCCTCTCATTCGCCGGTGAAGCCGGAGAATGAGAGTACTTGAGTTTATAGGCAGACGAGTTTGTCCCATCACAGCAAGAAAACTGCGTTCAGAATGCAATTTGCTTTCTGATAGAGTTTCACTGCGGACGCAAATGGAAAGAGAAGAGACATTACACTTTTCCCTTGACACACTCCTGACGAGAAAGATATAAAAGATTTTCCCATTTATAAAAACAGAGTCTGTGTATAAAGTAGTTTGTTGTCTGTCATTCCCGCAGTCAGTAAGCGGGAATCCAGTGTTTTCAATCTGTTCCGGATCCCCCGGTCCCTCAGGCAACCGGCAGGCAAGCAAGCCGGAGGATGACAAAACCTGAGTTTATAGGCAGACTCTAAATAAATCCTTGGACATGAGGGTATTGATATTAGAATTCTTACAAACAAGAAATTTGGAAAGGGTAATCCCGATGACCGACAGGCTGCTGCAGGTCCTGAGCGCACTTCAGGCAAGGGTCTGCTTTGCGGTCCTGCCTGTTCCACTGAGCCATGTCTGTACGGTTTTTCTCTCCGATGATTTACAACAAGAGATACCAGATTGCACTCATTCTCTTTCTCGTCACGATACCGTATCTGAACAGTTTTTCCTGCTCCTTTCATTTTGATGACAACTATGTAATCTTAAGCGACCCCCTGATCAGGGATATGCGTAATCTGCCGGAAATCTTCTCAGGGGCTTTCGAACGTCCCCTCCTTCGCGCCTCGTTTGCCCTGAACTATGCCTTCAACGGGCTGAACGTTGCCGGCTATCACCTTTTTAATCTTGTCCTCCACCTGACGGTATGCCTTGAGATCTTTTATCTGGCGAAGCTCCTTGAGAAAATGTTCGCCCGGGGACAGGAGAAGTCTTTCTTCCCGCTTCTTTCAGCGCTTGCGTTCGGCATGCATCCGCTCTTTACAGGCTCGGTCACCTATATCGCCAGCAGAAGCGCTGCAATGGCCACATTTTTTTATCTTCTTTCGATGATATTCGTGGTTCTTGCCCTGGAGCGGAAGGATGTGAACAAACGCCGCAGGGATGTATTTCTCCTCTTTTCAGTCGCAGCGTTCGCTGCCGGTTTTCTGGTCAAGGAAATCATCGTTACCCTCCCTGCCATGCTCGTGATTTACCTTTTCATCGGATATGACGGCAGGCCCGGCACTTTTGCAAAGAAATACATGCTGCCGGCAGCAGTCTTTTTTTTCGTTTTAGGCGGATACTTTCTTGCCCGCTACGCGGCATTTGAACACATCATTCCCTCTGACGAGGCAAGGATTTACGAGGGGGTGCTTTCTCCCTATCACTACTTTCTCACTGAACTGAAGGTCATCGTCTTTTACTATCTTAAATGGCTTTTGGTCCCGGTGGGAGGGCCGTTTGCCGACCCGGACATCCCTGCTGAAACCACGTTCCTAAGCGCCTCCGTTCTTCTCTCAGCAGGATTCATCTCTTCTGTCATCTTCCTTGCACTCAAATACAGAAAGCGTTTTCCCATACCCTCATTCGGGGTCCTCTGGTTTTTTATCACGCTCCTGCCGACCTCGAGCATCTTCCCCCTTGGCGATGTGGCCGTGGAGCGGCATGTCTACCTCCCCGGAGCCGGCTTTTCCCTTATCGCGGGAAGCATACTCGAAGGGCTGAGGAAAAAGATTCCGGCCAAAGCCGCACTAGCCGTATTCACGCTGCTCTTTGTATTCCTGGGATATGCCACGGCGGAGAGGAACAAGGTCTGGCTGAGCGAGGTGACCCTCTGGGAAGACGCTGCCGGAAAGTCTCCGCAAAAAGTAAGGGTGCTGAACAACAGGGCATTCGCCTATATGATCGAAGGCGAGTTGGACATCGCGGCCCGTTACTACGCGGAACTCCTCGCTCAATTCCCTGAGTATCCCTATGGCCACAGCAACCTCGGCAGCATCTATGAAGCCCAGGGAAGAATCGCTGAAGCGATACAGGAATATCAGGAAGCAGTAAGGCTCAGGCCGGACAACCCCCTCCTGCGGGCAAAACTCGGCGCGGCATATGACAAGGCCGGGTCAAGGCTCGCGGCGATTGAACAGTTGAACGCGGCACTGGCTGGTGATCCGTCAAACCCCCAAATAATGGCGCTCCTTGCATTGGTCCTCTCAAAAAACGGAGACTTCGGCAGGGCTGCCGCACTTGCAGGGAAGTCCCTTGAACTTGATCCTCAGAATCGTTTGGCAGCCGAAATCATGCGGCAGATTCATGAGAGACAGAAATGACCGCTGTTTTTACGGGGTGCCTGCTTTCATCCCCGACTCCTGGAGGGGAATGTTTGATTTGTCATCGTCCGACTCGATCGGACGATCCATTTCCTTTTTCCTTACACCTGGAGCCCCTCGCCGGGGGCGAGGGGCTCCAAAGCATTTTCAACATAGACATGAGAGACGCATTTATTACATAAAAAAACAACTAACCTTTCAAATCGAAACATATAAATGCTCATTTTATATGCCTGTTATAATCACATTTATTATTCAATAATCGATTATTTCAGGTATTATATAAGGGATTTTTAGCGATGGAAAAGAAATCATCTCAAGAAATAAAATACAGATATGCGGAATACTTCCTGCTTGCTGTCCTCATTGTCTTATACGGTATCGCCGCCAGCCAGAGGAATCTCATCTGGAAAGACGAAGTAACGCTCTGGTCGGATGTGGTCAAAAAGTCTCCTGATAAATCCAGGCCTTATAACAATCTCGGGGCCGCGTACCATAACAGAAAACAGTATGAGGCGGCACTTGCCTCATACAGGAAAGCCCTCCAGATAAAACCTGATGAATACAAGGCCCACTATAATATCGGGTTTATATACCAGCTGCGGGGACTATTTGATATGGCCATCGCTGAATATGAGGCAGAGCTGCAAATCTATCCGCGTTCATTCAAGTCCCTTTCAAACCTCGGCACGTGCTACGCGGAAAAAGGACTCTGGGACAGGGCGATCTTTTTCCATCAAAAGGCTATCGAACTGATGCCTGACGACCCGATGCTCAGGGGCACACTCGGCAACACCTACCTGCAAATGGGACTCTTCGGCCAGGCGATCAACGAATATGAAAAGGCGCTCGGGATCGAGCCGCACAACCACCTTTTACTGTATAATACAGGCGTAATATACGAAAGAAAAGGGATGCTGGACGAGGCAGCAGCCGCCTATCAAAAAACCCTCATCATAGCCCCTGATTTCCTTGAAGCAATGGATAACCTCGGCAATGTGTACATGAAAATGGGTATGACTGAAGAAGCGATAGAAATATACAATAAGGCGATAAGCGTCAAGCAGGACTTCCCGTCGGCACACTGGAACCTCGCCCTCGCCTTTGAAAGCAAGATGATGACAGGGGCTGCGCTCAGGGAATACAGGATATACTCGCGATTGAATCCGGGAGACCCGAGGGCACAGGAAAATATCATCCGGCTCGAGGCCGCGGCGCGCAAAAAAAATGAAAGGCCTCGATGATGCCTTTATCTGATCCCAA
>JAOUFP010000339.1 GCA_029858145.1 Nitrospirota bacterium
CGTCCGTCGCGCGTCAGGACCACCCGCGGGACTTCCCATCTCCGGCCCGCGCTGAGGGGTGCATGCTCTAAACGGCTGTGAATATGTTCGGTGGAGACGCGCAGGTTCTGCATGACAAGTTCAGGCCGGCGGAACACCTTCGTATTGATCCGCTGGAGCACAAAGTTTTTTTCTCCTTCGCTTTCAAGCGTCACCAGAAAGGTGTTATTGATGTTGCCGCTTCCGAACTCCCGTACATCAATGACGGAGCCCGATGGTTTGAATTGCTCTGCAACGGTAAAAAGATTGTCCACGGTTTTACCTCTGAAATGAGATATCTCCAACCTGCCGGATATTCTATAACAAAAAAAGGATTTAGTCACATCTCTTCAAGGCCAGAAATAACAAAAGTGTGTTCTGCTGTCACAGACACTTACGGGGGATTTTATTGGTGCGAAGGCGACCATAAAATGGAGGAAGCCTTCCGTAGCGCTGGATCTTGCAACTTATCGTGGTCCTGAGATGCAAGATAAACCAGCAGCAGACCGATCTCGTCTGGGAAAGTGAAAACGGTGCATCCTGTCTGAACAGCTGGACGCGGGCTTCAGAGAAAAGAGCCCCCTCTCCTGATCGGAAAAAGGGGCTGGTATCGGGTTGACTAATAGCTGCGCTTAATCTCAGAGTTCCTATTCACAGTGCGGCGGACCGCCCTGATAAATACCGTTGTTGTAGTCATCAAGAACCGCCGCCCAATCCTTCTGGATACCGCAAGAGCCATTGGAAGTGCAAGCACAGGGATTATTGGCTTGCAGCCAAGCTTCCGCGTAATCGAGAGTGTCCTGAACACCCTGCGGCACGAAAGCTCCATTCGCCTGATTCAGCACTGCCGCGATATACTGGTGCGCCAGCTGGTAATAACCCTGGCTGACACTTACCTCGGTGTCCATAACCTGCTGCCACGTTAGAGGAATAAGGTTTCCGTTTGCATCAGTATCCTGTGTACAAGTCGTCACACCTTTGCTGGTTGAAGCTGTGATTGATGTGGCCAGGAAAAAGATGTCGTCCCTGCTGAAACCCGTGGGCCATGTGTGTGGATTTTCCGCGGGACCATATGTTCCCCAGTAGCCTTGAGTGTAAGTGCAGCCTAAATCTACCTGGCAAGGCGGCGGAGGGATTAATCCGGTGTATGTTGCCTTTGGATTCGGGCCGAACGGCTTACCAATAAAGTTGGAGTGATTCAATATGGTGATCGATGCGTTATTCCGGATAGAGCCAGACAGCGGGGCGCCATCGTATGAATATGTAAAGATAGTCGCGGTCGTCAGAGTTGTACCTGCAGGAATTTCCCCGAAATGCAGTATAGGATCGTAAGGAGTTACCGGCATGTCATAAGCCTTGATCCACTTGTTGCCCGGCTTATACTCGATAAAGTCGGTAATGTTGAGCCCGACTGTATCTAACACACCCTCGTTCCAGACTGCGATTTCTCCGGAATAGCGCCATATCGTACCCGCCGGGTTTTCATCCGTGGGGTCGACCACGCAGATGTCAATTGTCTTATACCCGGCCAGTGTTGTGGCGTTGTTGCCTCCCTTTGCTGCAAGTGCCGGGGATGAGACCATGGCGGTAACGGCAAAGACCGCCAGGGACAGAAACATAAGAAATATCTGAAACGCTTTCGTTTTCATAACCAAACCTCCTGATTTGTTGTTATTTGTTTTTGCTGATCCTTTGTCTTAATCCACATAATGAGTTTTGTGTCGCATCCCTCCTTATCCAGGCAAGTACGTTTACAAACGTGAAGGAAAACCCAACTACGTTTGCTTCTGTTCCTTGAGTTTTCCCTTTTATCCTTTTCCCCTAAACTTTCCCTTCCGGGCTTACTGACCGGGCACGCAGCGACCCTCTCCGTCAGTAATAATCCGGCGGATCGTTCCGTAGCTGATTTCCACCTCTGTGCACAGGACCCGAAGCGCTCCGCGCAAGACCCTGAAACCCTCTCTGCTGCAATATTTATTCATATCTTCATCCGTCTCCCATTCATCAATGAGGCTGAAATCATTGCTGTCTTCTATCTCCTCATACACCCGAAATCCCCCTCTGATATCTTCCTCCCTTCTGCCTTTTTGCAGAGAGCGCATGGTCTGCAGAAATTCCTCCCTATGGTGCGGCTTCACTTTTGCGACGACCATCATCCGTATCATGTACACCTCAGCGCAACATTCGTGCCACTCAGCGATGGACATCGGCATCTGGTAATGATTTGTTTTTATTGCTTTTTTTCCGGGAAAGGTTTAGAGGCTGTCCGTCATATGTGGCGGGTGCCGCGTCATTTGGAAGGAAAAGCAAGGGGTCCTGTGACGATATCTATTCTCCACGCGCAACCCAGCCAGGCCGGAATTATGGCGAGCGCGAAAGTGTTGCAGATTAACCGCAAGAAAGGCCCTTTCAGCTTCCCGGTCTCTTGATGCCGAGCTTTCTCATTCGGGCCCTCAAAGTACTCGGATTCATTTTGAGGGGTCGGGCAGCACCCTTTGGACCCTCTATCTTCCATCCGGTCTCTTCCAGTACTCGCATGATGTGGGCACGTTCCACCTCGGTAAGACTTTTGTCTTTTGACTGCTCTGCCTGCATGCCGGAAGCGTCGTCGATCTTCTCGGCAAGCTCCAAAACAGTGCTGCGACTCGTTATCACCGCCCGTTCGATCACATTCGACAGTTCCCTCACATTCCCGGGCCACCGGTACTGTTTCAGGGCATCCATCGTGGCATCTGGAATCGTTGTGATGTTCTTCTTGTACTTCAAGCCGAATTTGCGGACATAATGCCTGACAAGCAGGAGAACGTCATCCCCTCTCTGTCTGAGAGGCGGTACTGTTATCGGGAAGACATTCAGCCGGTAAAAAAGATCTTGCCTGAACGTGCCCTTCCTGACCTCTTCTTCGAGGTTCCGGTTGGTCGACGCGATGATGCGCGCGTCCACTTTGACTGTATGGGGGCTCCCGAGCCTTTCGAATTCCCCGTCTTCAATCACCCTGAGCAACTTCGCCTGAAGTGGCAAGGAGAGTTCGCCGATTTCGTCAAGAAAGATGGTCCCCTGATGGGCGAGTTCGAAGCGGCCGATCTGCCTTGCCTCAGCCCCGGTGAAAGCGCCTTTCTCCCTCCCGAACATTTCGCTCTCGATGAGGTTAGCGGGCAGCGAAGCGCAATTGACATGGATCAGCGGTTTTTTCCTGCGGTTGCTTGCCTTGTGAATGGCGTAGGCGATCCGCCCTTTTCCCGTACCGGTCTCTCCGAGTATTAGCACAGTCATATCGGTCGGCGCCACCTGGCCCACCCGGTAAAGGACATAGCTGAGGGCTTCGCTCTCCCCGATTATATCTTCAATGCCCAACTCAAATCTCATGTCCTGGCCGAGACAGACGTTTTCTGCCGCCAGGAGTTCCTTCAGGCGAATAATTTCAGAATGGGCGCTCCGGAGTTCTTCTTCCTTCTGTCTGCGTTCGGTGATGTCGATATTAATGCCGACCATGCGAAGCGGCCGCCCTCCGGTGTCCCGCTCTACCACCTTTCCCCGGTCAATGTTCCAACGATATTCTCCTGACTTCATACGCAGACGGTTCTCAACATCGTAAAGCGCCTTCTTT